>DBFAHJ010000147.1:0-10855 GCA_048227095.1 Collinsella aerofaciens
CAACGTTAAGAAGGGCCTGAAGCTCGGCACCGATGCGAGCCACACCAAGGCCATGAAGAAGAGCCTTGCTAAGGCCCTCTTCGAGAACGACCGCATCAAGACCACCGAGACCCGCGCTAAGGCGCTGCGTTCGGTCGTCGACCCGATCATCACTTGGGCCAAGAAGGGCGACCTGCACTCTCGTCGTCTGGCTATCGCCAAGCTCGGCGATAAGCAGCTCGTTGCCGAGATCTTCGACAAGGCTGCCCAGGGCATGTGGCAGGACCGCAACGGCGGTTACACCCGCATCATGAAGCTCGGTAACCGTAAGGGCGACAACGCTCCCATCGTTATCATGGAGCTCGTCACCGAGCCTTGCACGCCTAAGGCCAAGAAGGCTGCTCCGGCCCCCAAGAAGACCGCTGCTCCCAAGAAGGTCGAGGCTGTCGAGGAGGCTCCTGCTGAGGAGACCGCTGAGTAGACATTCCGTCTGCATAGGCTATATTCGAGGGGTACGTTCGCGTACCCCTCTTTTTTTGTCGCGATACCGTTACTTGTTTGTTGGGAGCGCCCATGACTGCGCCGTCTGATTTCAATTCGATTTCCGAGCTTGACGCCACGCTCGTATTTCGCGTGGCCTATGATGGCTCGTCGTATAGCGGATTTGCCGAGCAGCCGGGACAGACGACGGTTGCGGGTGAGCTGCGTCGAGCCATCGAGACGCTGCTTCGCCGTCCGATCGATCTGACGTGCGCAGGTCGTACCGATGCCGGCGTGCATGCCGTGGCTCAGTACATCAGCGTGCCCGTAACGGACGCTGAGCTCGCCCTTACGCGCCGTAGGTGGCTGCGGGCTATGGATGATGCCCTGCTGCCCAAAGATATCGCCATCAACGAGGTCTACAAGGCTCGTAAGGGCTTTTCTGCGCGCTTTGACGCGCGCTCTCGCACTTACACCTATCGCATTGCCGATCGTGATGCGCGGCCCGTGCTGTCACGCGGTGCTGTGTGGTGGCATCGCTATCCCCTCGACGTCGATGCGATGGCGGCCGCCTGCCCTGCGCTTTTGGGCGAGCAGGACTTTAAAAGCTTTTGCAAGGTTGCCTCGGCCGTTGGCAAGCCCACGCATCGCTGCGTGATGCGTGCCGAGTTTGGCCATGAGGTTGCGTTTGGCGAGGACATCCTGACGTTTACCATCGAGGGCAATGCGTTTCTGCATTCGATGGTCCGCACGATCGTGGGCACGCTTGTCGAGATTGGCATGCATCGCCGTGAACCCGAGTGGATGCGCGAGGTCATCGATGCTTGCGACCGTACCGCTGCGGGCCCCACGGCTCCTGCCTGCGGCCTTACGTTTATGGGCGTGGATTACGATCCCGCCGAGCTCGTCGTGCTCGACTAGGGGAGGGCTCGACGCGTCGTGCGTCGACACCCGTCATCTGTGGGCTGCGCGTGTGCAACATCTGTTCTTGGCGTGCAATACA
Source organism: Collinsella aerofaciens (assembly GCA_048227095.1). Lineage (GTDB taxonomy): Bacteria > Actinomycetota > Coriobacteriia > Coriobacteriales > Coriobacteriaceae > Collinsella > Collinsella aerofaciens_CF. The sequence goes on from DBFAHJ010000147.1 coordinate 1,463, forward strand.
ACCGGTGTCTAATTGCTTTTATTGTCGGGGTGTACCATGAACCACGGTTTGATTCATTGCTGTCGAGAGGACGGATAACTTGGTTCGACGTGGCTCGCATCCGCGACTTTCGGTGATCCTTGTGGTAGAAGGTTCGCCCAGCTATGCGATGCGTGCGCTCGAGAGTGTCCAGAACCAAGACCTCTACGATTTGCAGATTGTCGTTGTTTGCCGCGATGCTGCGCCCGGTGTGCGCCATTCGCTTCAAGTTGCTGCCGACAGGGACATCCATATTGATTTGATTGACGTCGAGGACGCGAAGCGCGGCGCTTGTCTTCGTGCCGGTTTTGCTGCCTCGCGTGGCTCTCAAATCATCGCTATGAACGCCGACGAGTGGTTTGCTCCGCAGTCCCTTTCCAAGATGGTCGATATCGCGTGCGATACTGCGGCAGACATTGTGCTTCCCTCGGTGTCGCTCGATCGATACGATGCGCATCGCGAGCGTCATTCGCGCGTCTTGGATGCTGCCTCTATTGCCATAGAAGACGAGTCTTCTATGGTGACTGGGCTGCCCCAGTTGATTTTGGGCGGCCTAGTCGCTCAGACCTCTGGCGTGATGTATAGCCGTCCGCTGTTTGAGGCATGCCTGTCGCGCGGCAAGGCGTACCGTACGGTTGAGTTTATGGCGTGCTCGCTCTCGCGGGCGCAGCGCGTCTCCGGATGCGGCGACGCTTGTTTCCACGCGGCGGCACCTAAGCTTACAGATGCCTTTGATCCCACCATGTATGCCAAGGTATCCGATGACACCCGGGCGCTCGACGAGCTTACGGACTCACTCTCGGAAGCAGATAGCGGTGGTCGGCTCAAGCTGGCAACCCAAAAGTTCTACTTTGCCGGACTGGTCGCCTGCATCGAGAATTTGTGTCTGAGCCCGCATGGGGTGTCGTCAATCGAGCGTTCCGCCCGTATGCGTGATATGCTCGAGGCGCCTCGAACCCGTCAGATGGTCGCCGCGCTCAAGGATAACCATCGGGGGCTCGGTCTGTTGTTTGGGCCGATCGCCAGCGCCAAGCCCGCGCGCTGCGTGATGTGTACGCATCTGGCAGCTTTTCTTAACCGGACGGGCGCAAAAACCGCCTAAACGGCTCATCTCGAAACAAATTTGCATAGAATTGTTTCGAAATGCGTTCTTATACACAAAAGCCTTCAAATAGCGTTAAACTATTCAATCACTGATTGATTGTCTCCGCCATCTTTTGGAGAGAGGGTTTGTATGGCTAAAAAACGCAATGGGCGCCAGGATGCCATTAGAGATATTGTGCGCAATAAGGACGTCCGCACGCAGCGCGTGCTGGTCGATGAGCTCCGCGCTATGGGCTTTGATTGCACGCAGGCGACTGTCTCTCGCGATATTGCCGATATGGGGCTGCGTAAGCTCCCTGAGGGCATCTATGTTCTGGCAGAGGACCTGCACCTGCAGCGTATGGTTTCCGAGCTCGTAACGGGCGTTCTGCGCACCGATAATCTGGTTATGATCAAGGCTCAGCCTGGCACGGCTTCCGGCATCGCCGCCGCCGTTGATGCGGCAGAGCTGCCCGATGTGCTTGGCTCGCTTGCCGGCAACGATACGATTTTGGTTATTGCCCAGACGGCCGAGGACGGCGAGCGTCTCGAGGCGCTGATCAATAAGCTGAGCAATTCTCGCAAGTAGGCGTGCGGGTCGTGCGCTCGGCACTGTGTGCGTGACATGGTGGCTTGTAAGGGGGTATCGACGTTGGTCGGTACCCCCTATATTGTTTGCCGGTATAAAGACCGTTCACCAGGTCGCTTTAAACTAAAAGGCCCCCGAGCAGTTTAATAAGCTGCTCGGGGGCCTTGTTGCTAATGGCCGGATGAATTTCTAGCCAACAGTATCGTCAGGCGTGGGCGAGGGGTCGGGAGTGGGCGTAGGCGTGGGCGTAGGCGTGGGCGTAGGCGTGCCGCCATCGCCGCCGGTCGAACCACCAGTGGAGCCGCCCGTCGAGCCACCGGTCGTTCCGGTGCCGCCGGTGGTGTCGCCGCCCGTGGTCTCGGTGGTCGTGGTCGTCGTGGTGGTCGTTGTGGTGGTTTCCTCTTCGTCCTCGTTCTCGTCCTTGTCGTCGTTCTCCGTCTTCTTGGTGTTGTTGGTGCCGTAGAACTTCCAGACGCTGTTGTTCTTGTAGGTGGGCGCCGTTCCGGTCGCAAACTCCTCGCGTTCGGTACCGGTCAGAACGGTGTTCATAAACCGCTTAAAGACAGGCAGGTTGGTGCTGTCGCCCAGCAGGTCCGTGCCGTATTTTTGGATGGGGATCTCGCCCGCGGAATAGCCGGTCCACAGGGCGCACGCCAGCTGCGGGGTATAGCCGCAGAACCACAGGTTGGTGGTGTTGTCGGTGGTGCCCGTTTTGCCGGCATAGGGCTGGTTGACGCTCAGGGCGCCAGCAGCACCCGTACCGCCGCCCTGCATGACGCCGGACAGAACATCGGTGACCGCGGCGGCCTCGCCCTCGGTAAGCACCTGTGAGGGATTGTCCGTGTGCTGGTACAGCACCGAACCGGTACGAGAGTCAATCTCGGTGATGGCGATCGGCTGGCGATAGTAGCCGCCGTTGGCAAACGTCGCGTAGGCGGCGGCCATCTCAAGCGGCGAGATCGAGCCGGTGCCGAGCGTCATGACGGGAACGTCTTCGATGTTGTCCTTGGCGGGATCGATGCCGAGCTTTTTGACGAGTGAGATGATCTTGCTGTTGCCGACGGCTTCCGCCACCTGGATGTAGCCGGTGTTGGAGGAGTATGCCGTTGCCTGCTTAAGCGTGATGTTGCCATAGCTATGGTTGGCGTAGTTTTGGACCTCGGTCGTGGTGCCCTTAGCCTTGAGCGGCGAATTGCAGTTGAGGGTGACGTTGGGGTTCATGCCGTTTTGGATGGCGGTTGCCAGCGTAAAGGCCTTAAAGGTGGAGCCGACGGGACGCTTGGCCGTGGCATGGTTTACGTGGTTCTCGTCGGCGTTGTAGTCGTAGCCGCCCACCATGCACTTGATGTAGCCGGTCTTGGGGTCGACGACGACCATGCCCATATCCAGGCCGTCGAGTGAGAGCGTGTCGAGCTGCTGGCGGACGGCATTCTCTGCCACCTGCTGCATCGTGGGGTCGATGGTGGTCTTGACGGTCAGACCGCCCTTAAAGAGCACGTCGGTCGAGAACTCCTGCTCCAGCAGCTGCTTAACATAGGCGACAAAGTAGGGCTGCGAGTATACGTCGACGCCGCTGCCCGAAATCTCGGTCACGTTGAGGGTGATGGGCTCGGCCTGTGCGGCATCGTGCTCCTCCTGCGTAATGTGGCCCAGGCGCAACATGTTGTCGAGGACCTTGTTGCGACGGGACAGTGCCAGATCGGGATTGACCGTGGGGTCGTACTGCGAAGGCGAGTTGGGAAGGCCGATCAACAGTGCGGCTTCGCTCAGGGTGAGGTCGGCGGCGCTCTTGGACAGGTAGGTCTCGGCTGCGGCCTCGATGCCGTAGGCGCCGTGGCCGTAATAGATGGTGTTGAGGTACATCATGAGGATCTCGTCTTTGGAGTACATGTCCTCCATCTTTACGGCGATGTAGGCCTCGCGCACCTTACGCTCGATGGTCGAGTCGAACTGCTCCTCCTGCAGGATGGTGTTGCGCACCAGCTGCTGGGTGATAGTCGAGGCGCCTTCGTGTCCGCCGCCGAGGGTTGCCACCGCAGCACGCGCGATACCCCACAGGTCGATACCGCCGTGCTCGTAGAAGCGCTCGTCCTCGACGTCAACGGTGCCCTGCAGCACGTAGGGGGAGACCTCGTCCTTGGTGATGGACTTGCGGTTTTGCGTGTAGAAGCTCGCGATCTTGTTGCCGTTGCAGTCGACGATCTCGGTGGGCTCGCTCACCAGATACGCGTTGGCGTCGGTGTAGTCGGGCAGATCGGACAGCCAGCGGTTGACGTTGCCGACCATGCCGATGCCAAATGCCACGCCCGCAATCAGCAGAAAGCCCAAAAACGAGAGCAGGATTATGGGCAGGGCATGCGTCTTTGAACGGCTGCGTCCCTGTCGTTGGCGAGGACCCATATATTGACCTCCAGGTATGTCGTGCCGGACGGTGGATGTGCCGTCGGGGCAGGATGGACATAAGTTATTACACGATAAACCAAACGGGGCGCGCGAGGCCTCGTGTATGCTGGAAGACGGCATTTTTCAGAGTGAATGCATACCTTGGTAAGGAGTTTTTCGATGGCGATTCGGACGATGGGGCCGAGCGGACAATACGAGACTGGATTGGATGCTGCTGGTGCGGTGCTGCCCGAGTTGCTGGCGCCGGCGGGCGGGCTCGACCAGATGCTTGCGGCCATCGCCGCGGGTGCCGATGCCATCTATGCGGGGTTGGGCGGCTTTAACGCCCGTGTGAGCGCCCATGGCTTTACGGATAACGAGTTTGCGCGCGGCTGCGCCGTGGCGCATGCCCATGGCGTGCGTGTGTACGTAACGCTCAACGTGTTCGTGTTTGACGATGAGTTGTCTGACGCGGTGGCGTTGGGAGCCCATGCACTGGAGCTGGGCGCCGATGCTCTGATTGTCGCCGATGCCGGGCTGGCCTGCGCGCTGCGCGCGGCGATTCCCGGGGTCGAGATTCACCTGTCCACGCAGGCGGGCGTTCATAGCGAAGGCGCCGTGCGACTTGCCGCCGATGAGCTGGGGGTCGAGCGCGTGACGACGGCACGCGAGCTGACGGTCGACGAGATTGCGGCGCTATGTGCCACGGGCGTGCCCATCGAGGTATTCTGCCACGGTGCGATTTGCATCGGCTATTCGGGGGCGTGCGAGTTCTCGGCCCTGCGGCGTGGGCGCTCGGCGATGCGCGGCGACTGCACGCAGCCGTGCCGTCTGGCGTACGACCTGGTGGACGAGGCGGGGCAGAGCGTTGTCGCCGTCGAGGGAGATCGCCTGCTGTGCCCGCGCGACTATCTGGGTATTGCACATCTGCCCGAGCTTGTAGATGCCGGCGTGGCGTCGCTCAAGATCGAGGGGCGCATGAAGAACCCCGATTACGTATTCAACGTGGTGCGGGTGTGGCGCCGGGCACTCGATATGCTGTACGACGGCGCGTGGGACCCCGGTGCCGTGGAAGAGCTTGAGCGCGAGCTGGGAAGGTCGTTTAACCGTGGGTTTACCGATGCGTACCTGCGAGGGCGTTCGGGTGCCGAGCTGATGAGCTTTGAGCGTGCGATTAACCAGGGCGTGCGCGTGGGGCGCTTGGTCGCTGTGGGCCACGAAGAGGTGACCGTTGAGCTCGACGCCGCCGTGGCGGCGGGTGACACGCTCGAGATCCGGTTTTATCCGGGTGCCGACGCGCGTCCCGATGTGCCCAAGCGCTGGCCGCAGGTGCCCTGTCCGGTGGATGCCGCAGCGGGGGAGCGCGTCGTCGTGCATTGCAAGCGTAAGGTTGACACGGGCTGCGAGGTGTACCTGATTCGCAGCGCCGGCGTGTTGGATCAGACGGCGGCGGTGTTGGAGCGCATGCGGGCCGAGGCGGATGCGATTGCGCCCGTTGCGCGTGCCGTTGAGGTGCTGCCCTTTGAGGACGTTGCGGTGGATGGCGGTGCGTCCACGGAGTTGGTGGAGTGCGCGGTTCCCACTCGCATGGTTTTTGCTTGGCAGCTGATGGATGCCGACCCGCGCGGAGAACTTGATTTGTCCGACGCCGTTGTGGTGCTTGACGAGGTGTGCCGCACGGGTGACGCTGACTGGACCCGCTCACTGATACAGCGTGCCGGGCGCGTCGTCTGCCGCAACTTGGGACAGGTGGTGATCGCTCGCGAGCTGGGCGTGACGTTTGACGTGGCGGCGCCGGTGTTCTGCGCGAATCGGGCCACGCTTACCTGGCTGCGCGGACTCGGTGCGGGGCGGGTGTGCTTGCCGGCGGAGTTGCTCGGCAATGATGCGGAGCGTATTGCCGAACTGGCCGCTGAACCCGGCGTCTTGGGTCCGGTCGACGCCGACCGTCCCGAGCTTATGGTGTGCGAGCACTGCCTGCTGACCGCCGAGGGCGTCTGCGCCACCGATGCGACGGGACAGGTTCGTTGCCGCGACTGCTTGCGTCGTCGGCAGGTACGCTATCTGGTCGAGCGTGACGGTACACGTCTGCCAGTTGCCATTGACGCATGCGGCAGGACGAGGATTTTCCTGTCGTAGGTGCTGCGTCGCGTCAGTTTGTTATCATAAGAGAGTTTATGGACTTCCAGCACCGCCGTTTTCGGCGAGGGTGCTATAGCAAAAGGAGGATACCCAATGCTGTCTGTTGACGAGCAAATGCGTATCATCACCTCGGGCGCCGCGCAGATCGTTCCCGAGGCCGACCTTCGCAAGAAGCTTGAGAAGGGCGAGCCCCTCAACATCAAGCTCGGCGTCGACCCCACCAGCCCCGACCTGCACCTGGGCCACGCCGTGCCGCTGCGCAAGATGCGTCAGTTCCAGGACCTGGGCCACAACGTCACCCTCATCATCGGCAACGGTACCGCGTTGATTGGTGACCCCTCGGGCAAGAACTCCACGCGTCCGCAGCTTTCGCAGGAGCAGATCGAGGCCAATGCCGAGACCTACGTGAGCCAGGCCATGAAGATCCTGGATCCCGAGAAGACCACCATCGTGCACAACGGTGACTGGATCCTTTCGATGGATCTGGCCGGTCTGCTGCAGGTGTGCTCCAAGTTCACCGTCGCCCGCATCCTCGAGCGCGACGACTTTACCAAGCGCTACCAGTCTCAGACGCCGATCGCCCTGCATGAGTTCCTGTATCCCGTGATGCAGGCTTTCGACTCCGTGCAGATCAAGGCCGACGTCGAGATGGGCGGCACCGATCAGCTCTTCAACCTGCTCGCTGGCCGTGAGCTCATGGAGAAGATGGGCATGGAGCCGCAGATCGCGCTCACCATGCCGCTGCTCGAGGGCACCGATGGCGTTCGTAAGATGTCCAAGTCCTATGGCAACTACATCGGCCTGACCGACGCTCCCAAGGATATGTTCGGCAAGACCATGTCAATCCCCGACGAGATGATCGGCAAGTACTATCGTCTGGCCAGCTCGCTCACCCCGGCCGAGGTCGACAAGATCGACGCCGCCCTGGCCGATGGTTCTGCCGACCCCTACGAGCTCAAGCGCGCTCTGGGCCGCGACCTGTGCGACACCTACCACGGCGCCGGCGCCGGAGACGAGGCTCAGGCCGAGTTCGACCGCGTGTTCAAGGAGGGCCAGCTTGCCGACTTCCCCGAGAAGCATGTCGAGCTGACCGTCAACGACGAGGGCCAGATCTACCTCGCCGGCCTGCTCAAGGACTTGGGCCTTTCGGCGAGCGCCGGCCAGGCTCGTCGCGATATCGACGGCGGTGGCGTCAAGATCAACGGCAAGGCCGTGGCTCCCAAGAGCTATAACATCGATCCCAGCGCCCTCAAGCTGGGCGACACCCTCTCCGTAGGCAAGCGCAAGGGCTTTAAGTTGGTCTAACGAGCGAGTTGACCTCACAAGTGCAATAAGGCCGCAGCCGGGAATCCCGACTGCGGCCTTTTTTGGCACTTGGGGACGTTCCTTTTGTGCCGGCACTTTGGGACACTCCTTGTCATTGGTGCAAAGTAACCTGCCCCCATTGCGCCAAGCGGCGTGTGCCGTTAAGCGGAGAGGCGTATTGTTGACCCATCGTTTGGGTATACAATGGCTATTGGCTTGCTGCGGTGAAGGTCTGTCCGCTCCGCAGCTTTTTTCTACGGTTAAAGGAGTATGTATGTCCGTTGAGGTCATGAGGTCTGTGATCGAGGCCGCCGAGGGCCGCGTGCCCGTCGACACGCTGTTTACCAATGCGCAGATCGTCGACGTGTATGGCCAGCGTGTGGCGCCCGGCAGCGTTGCCGTCAAGGACGGTGTGATCGTCGGCGTGCTCTACGATGGTCGCGACGATGTCGCTGGCACCTACGAGGCTGCCGAGGTTATCGACTGCCAGGGTCGCTATCTCGCTCCCGGTTTTATTGACGGGCATCTGCATATCGAGTCTTCGAACATCCGTCCCGCCGAGTATGCTCGCATGGCCGCGACGCGCGGTACTACCACCGCCATTGCCGACAGCCACGAGATTGCCAATGTTGCCGGTCTCGACGGCTTGCGCTTTATGATCGAGGACGGCCGCCGCGCACCCATCTCCATCAAGTACATGATGCCTTCGTGCGTGCCCGCGCTGCCCGACGAGCAGGCCGGTGCCGTTATTTCGGCTGCCGATATGCAGGCGTTTTTTGCCGAGCATCCGGGCGATGTCTTTGGTCTGGGCGAGATGATGAACCTGCCGGGCGTCTTTATGGCCGATCCCGAGACCTGCGCTCGCATTGACGCTGCCAATCAGACGCCGTCCAAACAGGTCGACGGCCATGCTCCGCTTGTTGCCGGCAAGGATCTCAACGCCTATGCCGCAGCGGGTATTATCGCCGACCACGAGTCGACGATTCCCGAGGAAGCGCTCGACAAGCTATCCCGCGGCATGTATGTCATGCTGCGCGAGGGCACCTGCAGCCATGACCTTGCCAACCTGTCGCCTATGCTGCTGGAAAACCCCGCCCGTGCTCGCCGTTGCTGCTTTGCGACCGACGACCGCGCTCCCTCCGACGCGCTTTCGACCGGCATGATCGACAACGCCTGCCGCGTGGCCATCGAGGCCGGCATCGACCCGGTGGTCGCCATCTCCATGGCGTCTCTTTCCACGGCCGAGGCCTTTGGCCTGGACCACGGCTGTCGTGACCCGCATGAGCTCCGCGGCGCGATCGCTCCGGGCAAGCGCGCCGACCTGCTGGTGCTCGATGACCTGACCTTTGCCACGGCCCCGCATCGCGTGTATGCCGCCGGTGCGCTCGTGGCACAGGACGGCGCCTTTGTGGGCGAGGTTGCGCCCGAGACCGCTGAGGTCGCAGCGCTTGCCGATGAGCTGCGTGCTTCCGTTAAGCTGCCGAAGCTTTCGCTTGACGTGTTCGATTATGCCTTTAAGCCGGGCGAGGCGGTTATTGATGTGATCCCTGGCATGGCTATCACGGGCATGGTTCGTCCCGAGACTGACGAGGACTTGCGTCGCATTATGCTTATCGAGCGCCATGGCCGCGGCGTGTCGCTGCAGGCCGAGGGCGTCGACGGCGACGGTCCCGCCGGCATGGGGCTCGTCGGCAAGCATATCGGTCGCGGCTGGGTGCGCGGCTTCACCATCACGGGCGGTGCCATTGCCTCCACGATCGGCCACGACTCGCACAACGTGTGCGTGGTGGGCGACAATGCGGCGGATATGATGGCTGCCGTTGAGGCCGTGGGCCAGGGCGGCCACGTGCTGGTGCGCAACGGCGAGGTCGTGG
>DBFAHJ010000148.1:0-6850 GCA_048227095.1 Collinsella aerofaciens
TTCATGGTGAACAGCGACGCACGACGGCTGCGCATATTGAAGCAGTGGAAAATCTCGACCATGTTGAGCGTGATGAACGCCATCATCACGCCTTCCTCGTCGGCATTGCCGGCGATCATATCGGCGATGTGGATGTAGCCCATGTCAAAGTACACGCCCACAAAGAAGCTCGCCAGCACCAGCACGGTGATGATCAGGCCCTGGACCACGCAGTCCAGACCCATATGTCCGGCAAAGACGCCGTCCTTGGCGTTGCGCGGCTTGCGCTTCATGATGTCGCCCTCGGCATCCTCCATGCCCAGCGCGAGCGCGGGGAAGCAGTCGGTGACCAGGTTCACCCACAGCAGCTGCACCGGCTGAAAGATGGTAAAGCCGATGAGCGTGGCGATAAACACCGAGAACACCTCGGCAAGGTTGGCCGAAAGCAGGAACTGGATGACCTTGCGGATGTTGTCGTAGATGCGGCGCCCCTCTTCGCAGGCACCGATGATGGTGGCGAAGTTGTCGTCGGCAAGTACCATGTCGGCGACGTTCTTGGTGACGTCGGTACCGGTGATGCCCATGCCCACGCCGATGTCGGCGCGTTTGATGGACGGGGCGTCGTTGACGCCGTCGCCCGTCATGGCCACGATCTGGTCGCGTGACTTCCATGCCTCGACGATGCGGGTCTTGTGCTCGGGCTGGACGCGGGCGTACACGCCGTAGTCCTCGATGTGCGCGTCGAGCTCCTCGTCGCTCATGCGATCGAGGTCGGCACCGGTGATGGCATGGCTGCGATCGGTGACGATGCCCAGCTGCTTGGCGATGGCCACGGCGGTGTCGATGTGGTCGCCCGTAATCATGACGGTGCGGATACCGGCGTCGTGCGCCTCGCGGATGGCGTCGGCGACCTCGGGGCGGACCGGGTCAATCATGCCGGACAGGCCGCAGAAGACCAGGTCATGCTCGAGCGCGGCGGGGCTGCAGTCGGCCGGGACCTCGGTGTAGGTGCGGCTCGCCAGCGCCAGCACGCGCAGGGCCTCGTCGGCCATGGCCTTGTTGGCGGCCACGAGCTCGGCGCGACGCTCCTCGGTCAGGGGGACAACCTTGTCGCCCTCGTAGATATGGGTACACAGGCCGATCACCACGTCGGGCGCGCCCTTGGTGTACTGCTCGTACTCGCCGTCCAGGGTCTCGACGACCACGGACATCATCTTGCGGCCCGAGTCAAACGGGGCCTCGCCCACGCGCGGATGCTCGGCAGTCAGGCCAGTGAGCCCCGCCTTGCCGGCATCGTTGACGAGCGCACACTCGGTCGGCTCACCCACAGCCTCGCCCAGTTCCTCGTCCCACTGGGCGTCGGAGCACAGAGCCATGCCGGCCAGGAACTTCTCCTTAGGCGCAGCGAGCTCGTGCTTGACGACGGTCATCTTGTTCTGGGTGAGGGTACCGGTCTTGTCGGAGCAGATGGTCTGTGTGCAGCCAAGGGTCTCGACGGCGGAAAGCTTGCGGATGATTGCCTGGCGCTTGGCCATCTTGGTCACGCCAAGCGACAGCACGATGGTCACGACGGCGACCAGGCCCTCGGGGATGGCAGCGACGGCGAGCGAGACGGCGACCATAAAGGTATCGAGCAAGGCTGTCGGGTCGGTGAGGACGTTGCCCACGCCGTGACGGATGATGTCGACGCCAAAGATGACGACGCAGATGACGATAACCATGATGGTAAGGATGCGGCTGAGCTCGGCGAGCTTCACCTGCAGCGGCGTGAGCTCTTCCTTGGCCTCGGCCAGGGCGCCGGCGATCTTGCCCATCTCGGTGTTCATACCGGTGCCGACCACGACGGCGCGACCGCGGCCGTATACCACGGTGGAACCCATGTAGCACATGTTCTTGCGGTCGCCGAGCGGCACGTCGTCGATGCCGGCGGCGAGCTCAATGACGTTGGCATGCTTCTCGACGGGCACGGACTCGCCGGTAAGGGCGGCCTCCTCGATCTTCATCGTGGCGCTCTCGAGCACACGGCAGTCGGCCGGGACGGAGTCGCCCGCCTCGAGCATGATCACATCGCCGGGCACGAGCTCGGCGCTCGGCAGGTGCACGAGCTTGCCGTCGCGCAGCACCTTGGACTGCGCCGCGCTCATCTCCTGCAGGGCCTCGAGGGCCTCCTCGCTTTTAGCCTCCTGAACCACGCCCAGCACCGAGTTGACGATAACGACGAACATGATGATGGCGACATCGGCAAAGTCCGCCTCGCCCTTGACCATGCCCGTGAGCGCGCTGATGACGGCGGCAACGATCAGCATGATAACCATGGGGTCGGCCATCTGCTCAAAGAAGCGCTTCCACAACGGCGTCTTCTCGGCTTCCTCGAGCTTGTTAGGGCCTGTCTTGGCGAGGCGCGACGACGCCTCGTCGTTGCTCAGGCCGAGGTTCTCATCGACACCTTGGTCGCTGAGTACCTCCGCCGCGGCGGACAGGTATTCCTTTTGCATATAGAGTCCCCTCCTGGGATTCGGGCCACTCAGCAGATTGATGCCCGATCATAATTCCCAGGAGAAGGGCAAGGGCTCATCAAGGCTGCCGTGCTGAGCGGCAGTTGATAGTGGGGCTATGGTACCCCAAAGCGGCGCGTCTAGCCAAAACATTCCAATTGGAAACACGGCTCGAGTGCAACGATGCAGACCGTGTGATGCTCAACATTGATAAAACGTTTTTTCTTCGGTGCATCATCAAACTGAAATATCGCCCAGATAGCAGCGGTCAGAACGGTTGGTAAAGATTTTTCATATACCGTTTTTACCGCAAAAAATGAACTTCTAATTCGGCATACGGTCGATTTTTTGAGGTATTCGGTCGGCATTTCGTTATAATCATCTCAGTTTAATTTCTTATGGTTTATCTATCAGCGCAAGACGATGTCAGATGGAGGTCTGAATGTACAAGCGTACCAAGATTGTATGCACCATGGGTCCCGCCTGCGATAGCGACGAGACCATCCGCGAGATGATCAAGGCGGGCATGAACGTCGCCCGTTTTAACTTCTCGCACGGATCCTACGACGAGCACCACGGTCGCATCGAGCGCGTCCGTCGTATTTCCAAGGAGCTCGGCATGCCCGTCGGCATCCTGCTCGACACCAAGGGCCCCGAGGTCCGCACCGGCCTTTTGGTCGACGGCAAGAAGGTTGCCGTCAAGACCGGCGACAAGATCGTCGTCACCGCCCAGCCCACGTCCGAAGATTTCCACGGCACCTCTGAGCACATCTCCCTCGACTACCTGGCTCTGCCCTCCGAGGTCGAGAAGGGCTCCCTTATCCTGATCGATGACGGTCTGGTTGCCCTCGAGGTCGAGTCCGTCGACGGCCAGGACATGACCTGCGTCGTTAAGAACGACGGCCTGATCGGCGAGCGCAAGGGCGTCAACATGCCCAACGTCAACATCTCGCTGCCCGCCATCACCGAGCGCGATCGTCAGGACATCCTCTTTGGCCTGACCGAGAACATCGACTACATCGCCGCTTCCTTCATCCGTGACGGCGAGTCCGTCCGCGGCATCCGCGAGCTTTGCCGCGAGAACGGCGGCGAGCACGTGACGATCTTCCCGAAGATCGAGTGCGCCCTGGGCGTCGAGAACTTCGACGAGATTCTCGAGGCTTCCGACGGCATCATGGTCGCCCGTGGCGACCTGGGCATCGAGATCAAGCCCGAGCTCGTTCCGCACATCCAGAAGGAGATCATCGCCAAGTGCAACGCGGCCTACAAGCCCGTTATCACCGCTACGCAGATGCTCGACTCCATGCAGCAGAACCCGCGCCCGACGCGCGCCGAGGTTGCCGACGTTGCTAACGCCATCTACGACGGCACCGACGCCGTTATGCTCTCTGGCGAGTCCGCTGCCGGTAAGTACCCGGTCGAGGCCGTTAAGATGCAGGCCAGCATTGCTCTCGAGACTGAGAAGTACCTCCCGGCTCACGCTCCGCTCGAGGTTCCGGCTGACGCTCACGGCACCCGCGTCGTCAACAACGTTGTGGGTATGTCCGCTGTGAACATGGCTACCACCGTTGGCGCCAAGTGCATCACCGTGCCGACGACCACCGGTCGTACCGCTCGCCTGATCTCGCACTTCCGTCCCAACATGCCGATCTGCGCGTTCTCCCGCCACGAGTGGGCCGTCCAGCAGATGATTATGTACTGGGGCGTTATCCCGCACCAGGCCGAGATCACCCAGGGCACCGTCAACGGCACGATCGTCAAGGCGATCGAGACCGCTAAGGAGCTCGGCTACGTCGAGACTGGCGACCTGACCGTCGCTACCGCCGGCGATCCCCGCATGAGCGTCCAGCTCGAGGACAAGGTCTCCTCGACCAACGTCGCTTACGTCGCTCAGGTGCGCTAAATCGCACTTGCAAGCAGACTTGTATTGCAAAGGGCCCGGAAGGCTTCGCCTTCCGGGCCCTTTTTCTGTGCGCTAAAGCCGGGGCACGGCAAAACACGCGCCCATTTCTTTACCAAAAGCGCGAAATCCGCCCTTCAAGGCCCAGAACTAGGACTCCTGGCTCCAAAAGTGTTCGCCCGGCGGCAAACCCACACCCCGTGCAGAGCTGCTATATCGTTTTAGCAAGGTCAAGATCAGCCACGTTTTCGGAAGTATGCGGCAAATTCTGAGACCTCCGAGCACACCCCGTTTTTTCGCAACAAAATGCCTGATAAACTAGCCTCAAAAGCCAGGTCTGCTCACAGGGTTCAGATTTTGCCGCATACTTCCGAATTGACGCTGGCACTCCTTAATCCATAGGCACGCTTTTCAGCCAGGAGGGCATCGTGGATCTGACGCTATGCGGCCAAACTGCTTTTAACTATCACCGCATCCCGCCGCAAATACTGGGTCTTTACCCTGCCATTAGCCTTGGCAATATGGATCGCAGATGTTGCGGCCTCAGAAGTCATGCGGTTGTAAAAGACCTGCTTCACGCACCGCTTCACAGGCTTGTATTCACCCGGGCACAATCCGGGTCGCGAAGCCTGTTTAAATCGCATCTCCTGACCCAAGAGCCACCTCCTGGGTCGTTTAGGCAGACTGAGCATGGATTTGATGTCACGTCGCCCGAGTTTACGCTGCTCAACCTTGCTGCGAAGGTCTCACGCAACCAGTTACTCATGGCTTGCTACGAGATGTGCGGCTCCTTTGCAGTGTTTAAGCCCTGCGAGCGAACGCAGCAACAACTCGATGAATCTATTTCGCTTAAGCTCATTCCACCCAACTGCGGCTGGGAGCGAGTTAACGACACCAAGGGCAATGACACCAACCTGTGGAAGCGCCAACCGCTCCTCAGCGCGGCGGATATTGCCGCGTTCGCTAAGCAGGCCGCAGGCCTGCGCGGCGTTAAGCAGCTCCGCTGGGCGGCCGAGCACATGACGGGGCAGACCGCCTCGCCTTTCGAAGTCCAAACATCCATACTCGTCTCACTCCCCCGTGACGAGGGCGGCCTGGGTATCGGCATCACCAACAACGTGCGCATCCCACTCAGCGACGCCGCGCGCTCGCTGTATGACAAAACCTGCTGCTACGCCGATATCCTCATCGAGAGCGCCACCGACAGCATGGGCGTCATTTTGGAATGCCAAGGCCGCTCCGCCCACGATGGCGAAGCCGCAAGCCTCTCCGATGCCGAACGCACCACCGCGCTCAGCAGCATGGGCTACGATGTCATACAAATTACCTACGACCAGATCAAGGACAAGAAGAGCTTTAACAACATCGCCGAGCTCATTCATAAAAAGGCGGGGCTCCCCTACATCCCAAAGACCGATCAGGAACGTACCGCTGAAAATGCCCTGCGACGGGAGCTGTTGGTCGATTGGGTTGAACTGTTCACCGTTAAGCCGGCCGGCTAGCAGCTAGCGATCAGGGGGACTGCGGGAATGTCAGAAGCGGCAACGCGAGCCGCAAATCCTGCCTCGGTCAGCT
The DNA here is from genome assembly GCA_048227095.1 of Collinsella aerofaciens. Lineage (GTDB taxonomy): Bacteria > Actinomycetota > Coriobacteriia > Coriobacteriales > Coriobacteriaceae > Collinsella > Collinsella aerofaciens_CF. The sequence continues at coordinate 5,950 of DBFAHJ010000148.1, forward strand.
CGATGACCTCGGTAAACGTTGCATCGAAAAACTCCTCGGTTAGCAGGCGATACGGCGGATGATCGGGCTCGCCGGGGTTTTCGCGCACGATCTCGTGCATAACGCCGATGGTCTTGAGCACATACTCCTTATGGATGGGATACTGCCCAAAACGTGCCGCAGCGGTATACAGGCGATCGGTCGCGCGCGGAATCGAAACGATGCCGAGTGTCTTGCCAAACCAGTCAAAGTCGCCTTGCTTTTTAATGCGGAACTCCTCGCACGGCTTGCCGCCGTGCGCCTCCAGGTACTGATTCACGCGCGTATTCCATACGGTATCGGCCACCAGATGCGACCAGACACCCAGTGTCAAATCGAGCAACGACTGCGCCACATCTTCGGATGCAAGCGAGAACTCACAGGCGCCAGGACCGGCAACCGGCTCGACATCCCTGTAGCGGTGGGGATAGTGCACGCGATTCAGTCGCTCGCGCTCCTCGACAATCGAGGTAGCCGCGGCCGGCGCACCGGTGGGCGAACTTTTAAGCAACGGTGCCACATAGGTATCCCAGAACTCATGCTCACGAGGCTTAGGGATGGGCTCAGGCTTGGCAAAGTGCGTAATGCGGTACGGGATGGGATCGGCGATGCCAGGGACCATATAGCCCACGAAGATATCCGGAACCACGCAGCCAAACAAAAAGGCATTGCGGTCGCGCACGCTCTTGGCAAGCGCACCGGTGCGCTCCAGCAAACGCTCCGTCTGAGCGATATGAATGTTCCAGCTTGGCATAGCCACCCCCATAAAAACCTGGATAACTATACCATCACGGCAAAGCCGCGCGGGCGGCTACGCACGCTCTACGCAGCAACTAGTCCGTAGCACCGCTTTCGGTTCCATACGACGGCGAAGGCGCCTCGA
>DBFAHJ010000149.1:0-3819 GCA_048227095.1 Collinsella aerofaciens
GCCAGAGCCTCGCCGCCTCGAGGGCCTCGTCGCGGCCGAGGCGCAGTACACTCTCTTCTTGGGGCATCGCCTTTCCTTCCATTCGTCACCTTCATTACTCCAACGACGAATTCTAGGCGGTGTCCCCTCCCTTTCAAGAAAAGGCGGAGGCGGGGCATGCCCCGCCTCTTACACCAACATCTCTGTGCGCTACCTATAGAAGCCGCAAAGAGGTCATTTGAGGCGGTTTTGGCTGCTACTAAAAATGTAACAGTACTCATATTTGACCTTTTTTGGCCACAGGGTCCGGAAGGGGCTGTCAATCGGGCCCCAAGAGAGCTAATTCGAGTGCCGTGGACGAAAAAACGGGGGCGCAGGTTGTCCTGCGTCCCCGTTCTCGGGCGTTATTCGTTCCCTGCAGCAGAATTTACGCCGCCTCGTCGAATTGCGAGTTATATAGGTCGGCGTAGAAGCCGCCCTGGGCGAGCAACTCGTCGTGCGTGCCCTTCTCGACGATATCGCCGTCGCGAATCACCAAGATCACGTCGGCGTTGCGGATCGTGGACAGGCGGTGCGCGATAACAAAGCTGGTACGGCCCTGCATCAGCACATCCATGGCACGCTGAATAAGCTCCTCAGTACGAGTGTCAACGTTGGAGGTTGCCTCGTCCAGAATTAGCGCCGGGCGGTCGGCCAAAATGGCACGGGCAATGGTCACGAGCTGGCGCTGGCCCTGCGACAGGTTGGTGCCTTCCTCGTTGATCATAAAGTCGTAGCCGCCGGCGAGCGTATGGATAAAGTGATCGCAGCGTGCGGCGCGTGCAGCGGCTTCGACCTCGGCATCGCTTGCATCGGGGCGTCCGTAGCGGATGTTCTCGCGGATGGTGCCGTTAAACAGCCAGGTATCCTGCAGCACCATGGCAAACTCGCCGCGCAGCGCCGCGCGGTCCCAGTCGCGCACGTCGACACCCTCGACGCGCAGCGAACCGCCGTCCACATCGTAGAAGCGCTGCAGCAGCTTAATGAGCGTGGTCTTGCCGGCGCCGGTAGGACCGACGATGGCGATGGTCTGGCCGGGCTGCGCCTCGCAGCTAAAGTCGTGGATGATGGTCTTGTCGGGCGTATAGCCAAACTTGACGTGATCAAACTCCACATGGCCGGGGCGCTTTTCGGGAATCTGCGCGTCGGCTTTCTGCTCCTCCTCGGGCGCGGCCAGGAACTCAAAGACGCGCTCGGTGGCGGCTGCCATCGACTGCATCGTGTTGCTCACGTTGCCCAGTTGCTGCACGGGCTGCGTAAAGTTGCGAACGTACTGGATAAAGCTCTGGATGTCGCCGGGCGTGGCGTTGCCGGTCAGTGCGAGCTGTGCGCCCACCACGACGACGCCCACGTAGCCCATGTTGCCCACCAAGCTCATAAGCGGCATCATCAGGCCCGACAGAAACTGCGAGCGCCAGCCACTAATAAAGAGGCGGTCGTTTTGACGGTCGAACTCCTCGATCGAGGCCTCGGCGCGGTCGAACACCTGGATGACGTTCTGGCCGGCAAAGTCCTCCTCGATAATGCCGTTGACGGCGCCCAGAACCTGCTGTTGCTCGCGGAAGTACGGCTGCGAGAAGTGAATCATTACGGTCAGGATAATCGCGGCGGCCGGCAGCGTGAGCACGGTGACGCCGGTAAGCGGCAGGCTGATCGAAAGCATCATGACGAGCACGCCGATAATCTGCGTCACCGACGTGATGAGCTGCGTCACGCTCTGGTTGAGCGACTGACCCAGCGTATCGACGTCGTTGGTGATGCGGCTGAGTACGTCTCCCTTGCTGTGGCCGTTGAAGTAGCTCATCGGCACGACGGCAATCTTGGCGGCGATTTCCTTGCGCATGCGGTAACAAATCTTTTGCGTGACGCCGGTCATGAGCCAGCCCTGGATGAGGCTGCAGACAGAGCTCGCCAGATACAGGCAGAGCAAAAAGCCGAGCGTCTTGGCGATCCAGTCAAAGTCAACGTCGCCGGTGCCGTTGACCTTGGCGACCAGGCCTTCGAACAGCTTGGTCGTAACCTGGCCGAGCACCTTGGGTCCCACAATGTTAAAGATGACCGAGCACACGGCAAAGGCGACGGCGGCAAACACGGCAATCTTGTGCTGGCCGATATAGCCGAGCAGCTGCCTCATGGTGCCCTTAAAGTCCTTGGCCTTTTCGCCGCGACGCATGCCGCCCATGCGGCCCATGGGTCCACGCTGACGGGTGGGCTTGGGAATTTGGGTCTTGGTCTCGTCTGCCATTAGTGCTCGCCTCCTTCCGTAACGGCTGCAATTTCTTCTTGGGTAAGCCCCAGCTCCTCGGCGGAAAGCTGCGACTGTGCGATTTCCAGGTACGCCGGGCAGCTGCGCAGTAGCTCCTCGTGCGTGCCGGTGCCCACTACGTGACCGTCGTCGAGTACGATGATCTGGTCGGCGTGCATGATGGTCGCGATGCGTTGTGCCACGACCACGAGCGCGGCGTCGGTGACGTTTTTGGCCAGCTCCTCGCGCAGGCGCGCGTCGGTCTTGTAGTCAAGCGCGCTAAACGAGTCGTCGAACACCACGACCTCGGGCTTTTTGGCCAGGGCGCGGGCGATGGCCAGACGCTGGCGCTGACCGCCCGAAACATTGGAGCCACCCTGGCTGATGGGGGAGTCGTAACCGCCCTCGCGCTCGGCGATAAAGTCCTCGGCCTGGGCGATGCGCGCGGCCTGGTGCATGTCATCGTCGCTTACCATGTCGCCGGCAAACTTGAGGTTGCTCTTGACAGTGCCCGAGAACAGGCGACCCTGCTGCGGGATGTAACCAATGCGGCGGCGCAGTTCGGAAAGGGTCATGTCGCGCACGTCGATGCCGTCGAGCGAAATGCTGCCGCCCGTGACGTCGTACAGGCGCGGAATCAACTGCACGAGCGTGGACTTGCCCGAGCCCGTGGAGCCAATGATGCCGAGCATCTGACCGGCATGCGTGGTGAAGTTCACGCCGCTGATGACGTCGGCACGGGCATCGGGATACTGGAAGCTCACGTCGCGGAAGGTGAGCTCACCGCGCGGCGCGCTGGCCGCGGGCAGTTTGGGCGAGACAGGGTCGTTGATGCTCGTGGGGCAGGTGATGACCTCTTCCACGCGCTCGGCTGCGACCTCGGCACGGGGCAGAATGACCGACACCATGGTGAGGATCATAAACGCCATGACGATCTGCATGGTGTAGGAGATAAACGCCATCATGTTGCCGACCTGCATCACGCCGTCGGACACGCCCTGCGCGCCAAACCAGACGATAAGCACGGTGATGCAGTTCATGACAAGCATCATGAGCGGCATCATAAAGCTCATGGCGCGGTTGGTGTAGAGCTGCGTGGTCATCAGGTCGAGCGAAGCCTTGTCAAAACGCTCGAGCTCATGTTCCTCGCGGTTGAACGAGCGGATGGGCATAAGGCCGTCGAGCAGCTCGCGGGCGGTAAGGTTCACGCGGTCCACAAAGCTCTGCATCTTTTTGAACTTGGGCATGGTGAGGCCCATGAGCACGCCGACAACGGCCGAAACCGCGATGATGGCCACGGCGATGGTCCACTCCAGGCCGGTGTGGTTGGCCAGGACGCGCATAACGGCGACGATGCCCATGACGGGGGCCATCAGGCACATGCGGATAAACAGGGTTGCGGCCATCTGGATCTGCTGAATGTCGTTGGTGCAGCGGGTGATGAGCGAGGCCTGGCTAAACTTGCCCACCTCGGCCGGCGAGAAGTGCATAACCTTGTTGAAGGTCTCGCGGCGCAGGTCGCGGGCGATGGAGCAGGCGGTGCGCGAAGCCACGGC
>DBFAHJ010000150.1:0-2953 GCA_048227095.1 Collinsella aerofaciens
GCGCTCTTGGCGCTCGAGGCCGTGCGCCAGCGTTCGGCGGGACTGACCGCCAAGCAGCTGGTCGATTGGGCAAACGAGGCAAAGACCTACGTGCACGGCTACTTTACGCTCGAGAGCTTCGACGCACTGGCTGCCGGCGGCCGCATTCCGCCCGCGGCGGCGCAGCTCACGGCAAAGCTCGACGTCAAGCCCGAGCTCTCCTACGACCTGGCCGGCTCGCTGTCGCTGATCGGCGTCAACCGCGGCCGCAAGAAGGCGCTCAAGTCCATCCTCAAGTCGTTCCGCGAGAACTACGTGCCCGATCGCACCATGCCCATCGCCATCATGACGGCCGATGCCGAGAAGGACGGCGACTGGCTCGAAGCCGCCATCCGCAAGGAGGAGGGTTGCGCCGACGTCACGATCATTCGCGGCTCCGTGGGTCCCACCATCGGCTCGCACGTGGGCCCCGGCATGGTGGGCTGCGCGTTTTGGGGTAAGAACCGCGCCGACAAGGCGTCGCTTTCCGACCGTATCGCCCGCCGCGTGCGCGGTCAGTAGGCAAGCGCTGCGTCCGTAATCGCCCTCGACTCACAGCCCAAACGCTGGCACCGAGTATTCAACCTGGTAACAACACCCAACCCAAAAGGAAAGGTTTCATGGCAAACAAGCTCTCCGTCGCATTCATTGGCACCGGAATCATGGGTGCCCCCATCGCCGGCCACATTCTGGACGCCGGCTATCCCGTCACGGTCAACAACCGCACCAAGTCCAAGGCGGCGGCGCTTATCGAGCGCGGCGCCGTCTGGGCAGATACGCCGGCCGATGCCGCGGCGAACGCCGACGTCGTCTTTACCATGGTGGGCTATCCCTCCGAGGTCGAGGAACTCTACCTGGCGGGCGACGGCCTGCTCGCGTGCACCAAGCCGGGTGCGGTCTTGATCGACCTCACCACGAGCTCGCCCGAGCTTGCCCGTGACATTGCCGAGGCCGCCCAGGTTTCTGGTCGCATGGCGTTTGACTGCCCCGTCACCGGCGGCGAGTCGGGCGCTATCGCCGGCACGCTCACGGCTATCGTGGGCGCTACCGAGAACGACATCGCCCCGGTCCGCGATATCCTTTCCACCTTTGCGGCAAATATTTGCTGCTTCGATGGCGCCGGCAAGGGTCAGGCTGCCAAGCTCGCCAACCAGGTGTCGCTGGGTGCCTGCATGGTCGGCATGGCAGACGCCATGGCGTTTGCCGAGCTGAGCGGCCTTGACCTGGAGAAGACCCGTCAGATGATTCTGGGCGGTACCGGCAAGTCCGGCGCCATGGAGAGCCTGGCGCCCAAGGCGCTCGACGGCGATTACAAGCCCGGCTTTATGGTTGAGCACTTCATTAAGGACCTGCGCTTGGCGCTCGCCTATGCCGACGACCGCGAGCTTGCGCTGCCCGGCGCCGACGTGGCCTTTACGCTCTATGACATGCTCGACGCCATCGGTGGTGCCAAGCTGGGCACCCAGGCCATCACGGTCCTCTATAAGGAGGAAGCCGACGCCATCGCCGCCGGTCTGGACTGGTCACAGTATCGTCCCGAGGAGCATGGTGCTCACGAGGAAGGCTGCGGTTGCGGCGAGCATGGCGACGACCACGAGTGCGGTTGTGGCCACCACCATGGCGAGGACCACGAGTGCTGCGGCGGCTACGGCCATGACGATGGCCACGAGTGCTGCTGCGGCCACCATCACGGGGAGTAGCGCCCATGAGCTGGACGTTCGTGGTGCTTGCGCTGGTGCTCTTTCTCTTCGCGATCTACATCGGCTTTTTGTGCGGCCAGTGGGCGTGCGAAAAGCGCGTCATCACCAAGCGCGACTACTGGATTGCCAACTTTGCGGGAGCGGCGGCAGTCGTCCTGCTGACCTGGGTGTTCTCGCTGTTCCCGCTGGTGCAGTTTGCGCCGATCGGCTGGCTCGGCGGTTTTATCGCCGGCCTTAAGATGAGCTTTGGCGAGTCCGTCGGTCCGTGGCGCAAGCACGACGAGGTCTTTAACGTCAACAAGGCACACCGCGCCGCCGCCGACGCGGGCGATGCCGAGGAACGCCGCCGTGCGCGTCGCAATGGCGCTGCCGACCGACAGCTCATCTCGGTCACCGATGACAGCAAGGGTGCTGGCAAGCACGCTAAGAAATAGTAAAAAGAGGTAACTATGGCAGAAAATAAAGACGAACAGCTCACCGACGAGGAGCTGGCACAGCTTCAGCTGGCAGAGGAGAACGAGAACGCCGTCGACCGCCTGGTTCAGGAGCTCGGCTGCCCCACGCGCCGCATCCGCCAGTTTGCCGCCCGCGTGCTGCATCTGCTTGCCGAGCGCGATCCCCAGCGCGTCGTGCCCTGCGTGCCCGCGCTGATCGAGGCGCTCGACCGCCCCGAGGCGCAGACCCGCTGGGAGGCCCTCGATGCCCTGACGGCGCTTGCCACCACCTGCCCCGAGCAGCTGGGCGATGCCTTTGAGGGCGCCGAGACCGCGCTGTTCGACGAGATTTCCTCCACGCTGCGCTATGCCGCCTTCCGCCTGCTGTGCGTGTGGGGCGCCACGAGCGTCGAGCGTTCGCGCGAGGCTTGGCCCATCCTGGACGAGGCCATTCAGTGCTACCACGGCGACCTCGAGTATCGCGACATGCTCGGTTGCCTGTACGAGTTTGGCCAGGGCGAGATCGACGCCGAGGTCGCCGAGAAGCTCGCGTTGCGCCTTAAGTTCGATGCCGAGAACGGCAAGGGCAGCTATCTCAAGGCCCGTTCGAGCGAGATTTGCGAAATGCTTGTTAAACGTTTTGGCCTGGATCTCTCCAAAAAGAAGAAGCGTGCTAGCGTTAAAAAATCTGACGACGCCGAAGACGAGGAGTAACAGATTATGGCGCACGATGTAGTCCTGATTCCCGGTGACGGTATCGGTCCCGAGATTACGCAGGCCATGCGCCGCGTGGTCGAGGCC
>DBFAHJ010000151.1:0-3672 GCA_048227095.1 Collinsella aerofaciens
GCCTACGACGCCAAGAAAATCTACTACCGCTTCGACGATCACCTGAGCCGCCTGGTTCTGGATTACGAGGCGAGCCGTCAGATTTCGCCCGAAAGCGAAAACCTCTACCACGGCCTGCCGACCGCCCCGTACGACGAGGGCCTGTTCGTAGAGCACAACGTCAAACGCGGCCTGCGCAATGCCGACGGCTCGGGCGTGGTCGCGGGCCTTACCCGTATCTCGGACGTGCACGGCTACAACAAGGTCGACGGCAAAGTCGTGCCCGATCAGGGCAAGCTCACGCTTCGTGGCTACAGCATCGAGGATCTGGTCAACAACGCCCAGGCCGAGAACCGCTACGGCTACGAAGAGGTCGCCTATCTGCTCATCACGGGCTCGCTGCCCACCAAAGAGGAACTCGACGGTTTTTGCGGACGCCTGGGTGCTTTTAGGCACCTGAGCGACGAATACGTCCGTGAGTTCCCCATGACCACGGTGTCGTCGAGCATCATGAATGTGCTTCAGCGCGCCGTGCTGCTGCTCTACGCCTTCGACGCCGAGCCCGACGCCATTACACCCGAACACGAAATCGACGTCGCCATCTCCATGCTCGCCCGTCTCCCCCGCATCGCCGCCTTCGCGCATATGGCCTCGGTCGCCAAGCGCCGCGGCTCCGAGGTTCATGTGCCGCACCCCACACCCGGCCTCTCCACCGCTGAGACCATCCTGCAGGTCCTACGCGGCGGCATGGCATTCACCCGCGACGAGGCCATGCTGCTCGACGTGATGCTCATGCTGCATGCCGAGCACGGCGGCGGCAACAACTCCACGTTCGCCTGCCGCGTGCTGTCCTCCTCGGCCACCGATCCGTATTCCGCCTACGCCGCGGCTATCGGCTCGCTCAAGGGCCCGCGCCACGGCGGTGCCAATGCCAAGGTCGTGTCTATGCACGAGGACATCCGCGCGCATGTCTCCAACTGGGAGGACGAGGACGAGGTCGCGGCCTACCTGGGCAAGATCCTCGACAAGCAGGCCTTCGACGGCACGGGTCTCATCTACGGCATGGGCCACGCCGTCTATACGCTCAGCGACCCGCGCGCCGAGGTCTGCCGCCGTTACGCGCGCTCGCTGGCAGCCAAGAAGGACTTGGGCGAAGAGTTCGCACTCATCGAGCGCATCGAGCGCCTGGCACCGCAGGTGATGCGCGACCACGGCATGACCAAGCCTATCTGCGCCAACATCGACCTGTACACAGGCTTTATCTACAAGATGCTCGGCGTGCCCGAGACGCTCTTTACGCCACTGTTCGCCGTCGCCCGTATGGCCGGCTGGTCGGCGCACCGCATGGAAGAGCTCTTCTGCGCGCATCGCATCATCCGTCCCGCGTATCGCCCGGTTATCGAGCCGCTGGAGTACAAGCCGCTCGCCGATCGCTAGGACGCGGACCGTTATAGAACCCGAGCGTGGCCAGGGCATCACCGCCCTCGGCCACGCTTTTTATGCCAGCAGAAAGGGCTGCATCGAATGATTGTTTTTTCCGATATGGATGGAACGCTGTTGACGAGTGACAAGCAGATGAGCGACGCCACCTGGGCGATGCTCGACGAGCTCGCACGTCGCGGCATTGAGTTTGTACCGTGCACGGGGCGTCCGCTGTCGGGCATCTTTGAGCCCATCCTCGCTCACCCCGCCGTACGCTACGCGGTCTGCGCCAACGGTGCCAGCGTCTGGCAGCTCGACGACGGTACGCCCACCGATGCCTCACGCGCCACGTGCATCTTGAGCCGACCGCTCGACCGCGGCATCGCCCACCGCGTCCATAGCATTGCTGCCGGCCATGACGTCACCTTCGATATCTTCGCGGACGGACAGTGCTTCCTCCCCCGCTCGCTCTACACGCGCCTGGACGAATTCTGCGGCGGCGACCCCCACATCGCGGCTTCGCTCAAGCGCACACGAACACCGATCGACATGGATATCGACAGCAAGATCGACGAGGTCGAGACGCTCGAACGCATCGCCATGTACTGGCACGACCCGGCCGATCGCGACGCCATCGCGGCGGAGCTCGACACGCTCGGAGGCATTGAGGTCACGCGTTCGTACGCCATGAATATCGAGGTCATGGGCGAGGGCGCCACCAAGGGAACGGCCCTCACGTGGCTATGCGAGCACCTGGGCGAGCCCCTTACCGGCACCTGGGCCTTCGGCGACAACATCAACGACATCCCCATGCTGCAGGCGGCGGGCCACGGCATGGCCATGATCAACGCCGAGCCCAAGGACCGTGAGGCCGCCGACGCCATCACCGAGTTCGACAACGACCACGACGGCGTCGCCCGCACCATCATGGCCGCCCTCGCCTAGTCATTGGTAGTCATTGGGGACGTTCTTGAATGACTAGTCGTTAGGGACACTCTTCGCGAAAGGCTGCAAGGACTGTCCCCCACTGCCGGCAGAACGGGAACGTCCCCATCTGTCGGATTAAGCGAGGCCCTCTAGCACACGGCGGAGCTCCTGCTGGACAGCGTGGTCGCGGTTGCGCCCCACCACACGATCGGCCACCGCTTTGAGCGCCGGACGCGCGTTTTCCATCGCGCAGCCCGTGCCGACAAAGCGAATGATCTCGTAGTCGTTCATCGAGTCGCCAAACGCCATGATCTCGTCGCGTCCAATGCCGTAATGCTCCGCAAGCTGTGCGATGCCCGAGGCCTTCGACACACCGGGCTGCATGGCATCGATCCACGCGTTGCCCGAAGGCGCAAAGGTAAAGAGCTGACCAAGTTCGCGCTGCAGCACGTACGCGCTGTCCATAACGGCACAGTCATCGCAAAAGATACTCGCCTTGATGATATTTACGCTGGGATCGGGCAGTTCCCAAATGCGCTCGGCATTGGGAAGGTCCTTATCGACCTCGCGTACGAACTTGCACTCGTCATCGAGCAAGAAGGATTTGGTTCGGTCAAAGAGCGCAAGATGCAAATTGGGAAACGTCCCGACGGCCTGGGCGAGCTTTCGAATCGCCAGGTGCGAATACACCTCACGGTCCACCATCTTTCCGTCGGCGTAGACCTGGGCACCGTTAGCTGCGACAAAGTCCATCTTGTCACGAACGGGCGCAAAGAACTCGCACAGTCGATCGTAGCGACGACCTGACGATGCGGCAAAATGCACGCCATGCTCGCGTAGCGCCAGGATCAGTTCATAGGTTTCGGGAGGCACCTGGCCGTTTTCGTCAAGCAACGTGCCGTCCATATCGGATGCAATCAGTTTAAACATAGAAAAGCTCCCTTCGGGCTTGTTGGAATCGAACGTGTATCCGATTCCAACGTACCCAAAGGGAGCTCAAATAAGACCCCGCAGTCATAAACGTTACAAGGACCTGGCAAATAGCTCACGCGTGCCAGAGGTCTCACGGTCGCGGCGTAAGGCGACACGCCAAAGAGTGTCACCGACGACTAGTCGTTTAAGAACGTCCCCGATGACTAGTCGGCGTAGGTGAAGGTGGTGACGTCGAACATGCCCTCGGGGCGGATGCGGAGCGTCGGAATCACCGGCAGGGGCAGGAAGATGATGCCCATGATGGGGTCGAGCGGCGGCTCAATACCCATGGCGCGCGCCTTGACCATAAAGTCGTCGTGCTGCGCGGCAACATCCTCGGCCGTGCCCTCGCTCATAAGGCCACCGAGCGCC
>DBFAHJ010000152.1:0-3556 GCA_048227095.1 Collinsella aerofaciens
CACGTGGTCAGGGTCACCTTCGCGCTCAAAGACCGAACGCGCTGCCGGCACCGAGATGCACACGCGGGCGGCGTGGGAGTTCATCATCTTGTTGGCCAGGCCCGGAACAGAGTTCTGCTCATGCAGCAGATACGGAACGCCCGCGCCCTTGCACCACCCCAGCAGCGGAACCTCGACATAGGCACCAAAACCAATGGCGGCATCGGGCTTGCCGACCTTTGAGAAATGACTGGCGAGCGCACGCTTGGCTTTGTTGACACGCCACAGCGAGGTCAGCGCCGTCCAGGGACGGGAGCGATCGAAGCCCGTGACCGTGATGGGCACAAAATCGAATCCGGCCTCGGGAACCAGACGGCCCTCGAGTTTGCGCGATTGGCCCACGAACACAACGTGATGACCGCGGTCACGCAGCTCCTCGGCCAAGGCGAGCGCGGGGTTGATATGTCCTGCCGTGCCGCCAGCTGCAATAGCAACGGTCATCTTATCGGTCATGGTAATCCCTTCGTACACGCGGCCCCTGGTCATCGGTGCGCAAACGCGCCGACGGGTCCGAATTCAAATCGATTCGATTATATCCGCCGCCCGCATTGCGAGGAGTGGGACGCTGCGGACGACCTTGCGGCGCCGTTCGCTGACGCGGACGGGCTGCCGACTCGGTCGCAGAGCCATCCAGGACGGTAAAGCCGTTACGCGAAGATCGCTCACCGCGCACGTGGGGCACGCCGGCGGTACTCTCATCCATAACGGCAAAGCTCTCGCGGCGACGGTCGTATTCATCGCGACGGGCGCTCTCATACGAAACGCGCAGGATCAGACCGGCGAGCATAAGCGACACGATAATCGATGAGCCGCCGTAGCTAATAAACGGCAGCGGCTTGCCCGTCATGGGAAACACATTGAGAATGCCCAGCGCGTTGATCAAAAACTGCACCGCAAGGATGACCGCGGAACCCGATGCCATAAGTGCTCCACGACGGTCGGTCGCCTGCTCGGCAATGCGAAACGCCGAGTAGACCAGCATCGCAAACACCAAGAAGAACAGCACGGTTCCGATAAAGCCAACTTCCTCGCCGATAATAGCCAAGATGTAGTCGTTATGCGCCTCGGGCAAATACGAGTACTTCATGGTGGAGTTGCCGATACCGCGACCAAACAGGCCGCCCGAGGCAAACGCCATGATGGCAAGCGTGGCCTGATAGCCGTCACCATATTCGTCTGCCCAAGGATTCCAAGCAACCTCGACACGCGTCATACGATACGGCTCGGTGATAAGGGCGATCGCAATGACGGCGATGCCGGCAACGACCGTCCAAACGATATATTTGGGGTCCAATCCCGCAAACAACGCCATGCACATGAGGGTCAACAAGATGATCAGAACGGTGCCAAAATCGGGCTGAACAAAAATCAGAAAGAGCGAAATGCCCAGGTAGACGCCCATCTTGCGAAGAAACTCGTTGATGTTGCCGCCGGGCGAAAAGATGCGGTCGAGCATGATGGCCGAATAGGCGATGGCGAACGGCTTTAAAAACTCAGACGGCTGGAACTGAATACCGGCGATGTTGAGCCAACGCGTGGCGCCACGACTGCCGCTACCCATAAAGAACACCAGAACCAGTAGCCCTATCATGCCCATGAGGAAGATCCTGAGCACGTCTTCCCCAAACCAACTGTCCGGCAAGACGCGCACGATGGCAACCATGGCCAGCACGCCAACTCCGGCAAACGCGGCCTGTCGAAACAGGAAAAACGTCGCCGTACCATTCTCGTGCAGCGCCTCGACCGAAGATGCCGAGTACACCATCAGCAAGCCGAAGCAAACCAAGCTAAACAGGCAAGCCATAAATATCAAACGGGGGCGCATGATGCGGGCGGGGACGCCGGCAATATAGCGCTCACCGAACGTCTGCCCGCCGCGTCCGGAACGCGGCGTGCTACGCAGCGAGGAAGCACGGTCCGAGTCGGGCCTCCTCATATCACTTCGGGGGCTCTCCTCTCTCACCGGCAACCCCTATTCCGTTTGCGATTTCGCTGCCGCGGCAAGCTGGGCCACGTAGTCCTTAAACACGCGGCCGCGCTCCTCGTAGCCCGAGAACTCGTCGAACGAAGAGCAAGCGGGCGAAAGCAGGATCACGTCGCCGCGGCTCGAGAGTGAGCGGGCAACGTCAACGGCATCGCGCAGATCATCGGCCTGGGCGATATCCACGTCACCATCGACATCGGCCTCGTCCATAGCGGCGGTAAAGCGCTCGCGCGCATCGCCAAAGCAAACGACCGAGCGCACGTTGTCCATAACGACGCGGGCAAAGTCCGCAAGCGGCGTACCCTTATCGTGGCCGCCGAGCAGCAAAATCACATCGTCGTCGGGAAACGCCGTCAGGGCCTTTTCGACTGCATCGGTGTTCGTTGCCTTGGAATCGTTGACGTAGCGCACGCCATCGATCTCGCCACAGGGTTCCACGCGGTGTTCGAGTGGCTGGAACGATGTCAAACCGCGGCAAATGCCCTCGGGATCGGCACCGACGGCCAGAGCAGCCGTGGCGGCACATAGGGCATTGATGACATTGTGATGGCCCGAGATCTTGAGCTCGGACGTGGCGACAAGCTGAGTCTCGACACCCCTCAGGCGCACGACCATCTTACCGTCGCGCACAAAGGCGGCGTCTGCACCCTCGGGCTCGTCAAAAGCGACCTTGCAGATACGGCGACCCGGTGTGTAGATGTACTCATCGAACTCATGGATGCCGGCATCCTCGACGTCGATAACCACGAGGTCGTCGTCGACCATATTCTCGAACAACTTGATCTTGGCAAGCGCATAGTTCTTGTGGCTCTTGTGCCAGCCCAGGTGGTCGGGCGTGATGTTGAGCAGCACCGCCACGCGAGGATGAAGCTCGGCTGTCGTAGCAATCTGATAACTCGACAGCTCGGCCACAAACCACTCATTGTGTGCGCGGCCGTCGATCTCGTTCACCGGCGGCTCACCGATATTGCCGACGGCCACGCTGGCTTCACCGGCGGCCTTGAGCAGATAATCTGTCAGCGACGTGGTAGTTGTCTTGCCGTTGGTGCCCGTGATGGCGATCCAATTTTGGGGAGACAGGCGATAGGCAAACTCGGGCTCGCCCATAATCTGAGCGGCATGCTCACGACCGGCCTTAAAGAAGGCCGAAAACTCCGAGATACCCGGGCATGTCACGCACACGTCATAGGCACCCTCGACCTGCTCGGTGCCGTAGACAAACGACGCGCCCTGCGCCTCGAGCGCACGTGTGGCGTCATTGGGCTCGGAGGTACCGCCGCCATACACGGTCGTGGCGCTCACGCGCTCGGGGTGAGCCAACGCCCAACGGGCGACATCGAGACCGGATTTACCCTGCCCCAAAACAAGCAGGCTAAAGACATCAGCAAGAGACATGAAAGACCACTATCCCAACTGGAAGAACAGGGCGAGGCCAACGGCGCCAAAGGCCGCGGCGATAATCCAAAAACGGATAACGACCTTGGTCTCGGCCCAGCCCTTCTTTTCGAAATGATGATGAATGGGCGCCATAAG
>DBFAHJ010000153.1:0-5911 GCA_048227095.1 Collinsella aerofaciens
CCTTCTATACGCCTTCAAATTAATCAAAACGCCCGTTAACATGCTTCTGTGTGCCAACGTTAATGAACATATTTGCTGTTATGCCTATTATCTTGTAAGCTCGATATGAGACTACGCCAGCAACAGTACTCATATTTGCCACTTTTTGACCACGAGGTGTTCAGAGGGGCTCTCGACAAGCATCTAACGCTACAATATCTACCACGTGGCTGGGTTTTGCCGGCCGAATGTGCGATGTCGTGGGAGGGGACATGGTCGAGTTTACAAAGACGATTAAAGATCCGTTGGGATTGCATGCCCGCCCGGTTGCGCTGCTCTATGACATTATCGCCAAGCATCGTAGCGACGTGTCGGTTTCGATTGGCAATCGTCATGTCGATGGCCGCGACGTTATAGGGCTCATGGCACTCTGTGGCGAATGTGGCGAGGACATCGTGTTCCGCGTTTCGGGCGTGGATGAGGCCTCGTGCGTCACGTCGATTAGAAACCTCTCGCTCTAACCTCAGCAATGTGACAAGGGGACAGTCCCCTTTGTTGCATGAATTGGTATGACAAGGCACCGCAAAGAGATGGTCTTTGCGGTGCCTCTTTTGTTTCGTATAGGAAACTTTTTCGAAATCTGAATGGGGACCCTTTCCAAAAAGTTAACCACGTGTTAGTTTACTAAAGCGAACATAGACATGGCTAACTTTTACCATGTCGATGTTGAGGACGAACTGACGTTAGGAGCCATTCATGTCTTGCGGACCGCAGATGCCGGCAATGCCGCTTTCGATGGTAAAAGCGGGCGAAACCGTGCGCGTGTCTCGTGTAAAGGGCAATGAGGACATGAAGCACCACCTCAAGGACCTCGGCTTTGTCGAGGGCAGCGAGATCCACGTGGTGAGCTCGAGTGGCGCCAATATCATCGTCACAGTGTTGGGCGCACGCTTTGGCATCGATTCCAAGGTTGCCATGCACATCATGACCGTCGGTTAGTCCACAGCATTTGATAAAAACCGAAAGGGGGACAAGAGGATGAAGACGTTGGGTGACGTTAAGGTGGGCGAGAGCTCCACCATCGTCAAGCTTCACGGTGAGGGTGCGCTTCGCCGCCACCTTATGGACCTGGGGCTCATCAAGGGCACTTCGTTCAAGGTCGTGAAGGTTGCACCGCTCGGTGATCCGGTCGAGATCAACGTGCGCGGCTACGAGCTTTCCATCCGCAAGGAGGAGGCCGCCGTCGTCGAGGTCCAGTAAGGACTCGCGGCGCATATTTCTGCAGATAAAGTTAGGTTTTTCTAACTTAATGCAGCATCTTTGAAGCACATTATCCAGCCTGCGCGGAGAAAGCAGCGCGGGCACACAAGGAAGAAGGATTGAATGGCGGATTCTCAGATCCATGTCGCGCTGGCGGGTAACCCCAACTGCGGCAAGACCACGCTTTTCAACCTGATCACCGGCGCCAACGGCTACGTTGGCAACTGGCCCGGCGTCACGGTTGAGAAAAAGGAGGCCAAGCTCCTAAGCGACAAGAACGTTACCATCACGGACCTCCCTGGCATCTACTCGCTTTCCCCCTACAGCCCCGAGGAGCAATGCTCGCGCGATTACCTCATGAGCGGCGAGCCCGATGTTGTCGTCCAAGTCGTCGATGCCACCAACCTCGAGCGTAACCTGTACCTGGCGCTTCAGGTTATCGAGACCGGCCTGCCCGTGGTCGTTGCCCTCAACATGGCCGACCTGGTCGAGAAGAACGGCGATAAGATCGACACGGACAAGCTTTCCAAGAAGCTCGGTTGTCCGGTCATGATGATCTCGGCTCTTAAGAACAAGGGCATCAAGGAGCTTTTCGAGCAGGTCAAGAAGTCTGCTGCTTCCAAGGGCGAGGTGCCGGAGCACAAGTTCGACTCCTCCATCGAGGACGTTCTGACGCACATCGAGAACAACCTTCCGGCGAGCGTTCCCGCCAACAAGCGCCGCTATTACGCCGTCAAGCTGTTCGAGCGTGATGCAGACGCCTGCAAACTCATCAACCTCACCAAGGAGAAGGCCACTCGCGTGGAGGAGCTGGTCGCCCAGTGCGAGCAGGACTGCGACGACGATGCCGAGTCCATCATCACCGGTGAGCGCTATGGCGTCATCGCGCACATCATCGATGAGTGCCTCACCAAGGCCCCGGCCAAGATGAGCACCTCCGAGAAGATCGACCGTGTGGTTACCAACCGTATCCTGGGCCTGCCTATCTTCGTGGTCATCATGTTCTGCGTGTACTACATCGCCGTTTCTACCTTGGGCGGCACGGTGACCGACTTCACCAACGACCAGCTCTTCGGCACCGACGGCTGGTATGTGCTCGGCCAGGGCCGCGACGCCTACGACGCAGCTGTCGAGGCTGCGGGCGACAATGCCGACTCGGTCGACCCGGCACAGTACGGTCCCTATGTCCCGGGTATCACCACCGCGGTGCATAACGCTCTTGTGGCGGGTGGCACCGAGGACGGCGGTCTTGTCGATTCGCTGGTCTGCGACGGTATCGTGGCCGGCATCGGCGCCATCATGGGCTTTGTCCCGCAGATGTTCTTGCTGTTCGTGATGCTGTCCTTCCTGGAGGACTGCGGCTACATGGCCCGCGTCGCCTTCATCATGGACCGCGTGTTCCGCCGCTTTGGCCTGTCCGGTAAGTCCTTTATCCCCATGCTCGTGACCTCGGGCTGCGGCGTTCCCGGCGTCATGGCCACCAAGACCATCGAGAACGAGAAGGACCGCCGCATGACGGTCATGACCACCACGTTTATTCCCTGTGGCGCCAAGCTGCCGATCATCGCCCTGCTCATGGGTTCCATCATCGGCGATTCTTCCACCACCGCCGCGTGGATCAGTCCGCTCTTCTACTTCCTGGGCGTCTTTGCCGTCGTCGCCTCGGGCCTCATGCTCAAAAAGACCAAGCTCTTCGCCGGTCGCCCGACGCCGTTCGTTATGGAGCTTCCTGCCTACCACTTCCCGGCGATCCGCTCTTGGGCGCTGCACGTGTGGGAGCGCTGCTGGGCCTTTATCAAGAAGGCCGGCACGGTCATCTTCGCGTCCACTGTCGTGGTTTGGTTCCTGTCCAACTTTGGTAGCTACAATGGTTCCTTTGGCTACCTGCCCGCGATGGACGGCATCTCCGAGGAGTTCATGGACTACTCCGTGCTTGCCATGCTCGGCAACCTGGTCTCCTGGATCTTCGCCCCGCTTGGCTTTAGCACCTGGCAGGCAACAGCGCTGTCCGTCTCGGGCCTTGTCGCCAAGGAGAACGTCGTCGCCACCGCCGGCTCGCTGCTGTCCGTTGCCGACGCGGGCGAGACCGACCCGAGCCTGTGGACCGCGTTTGCCGGCATGTTCCCCACCATGGGCGCCTGCGTCGCCTTTGGCGCGTTCAACCTGCTGTGCGCTCCGTGCTTTGCTGCCATGGGTGCCATCCGCAACCAGATGGATTCCGGCAAGTGGTTCGCGATTGCCATCGGTTACGAGTGCGCCTTTGCTTGGGTGATCGGCCTGTTCATCAACCAGTTCTACAACCTGCTTGTTCTGGGTCAGTTTGGCTTCTGGACGGTTGTGGCTATCGTGCTGCTGGTTGTGATGCTCTTCCAGATCTTCCGTCCCATGCCCAAGCATGCATGGACCGACGAGGACGAGACCAACGCTGCTTCCGCCGCAGTTTCCGCTTAAGTCCGAATAAGGATTAACCCCTTTCCATGAGTCCGGGTGTCCCAGCGACACTCGGGCTTTTTGGTGGGGGAGATGTGGCGTTTCCGCAGATAAAACCGACCAAAATAAACCTGTCCCTTTTTGGTAGGTGGAGAATGGGGTAAAGTAAGTGGTGGTTAACTAGAGGAGGCTTGCTATGGCACCTATCGATATTGTTGTACTGGCTGTTATCGGCGTTGCGTTTGTCGCCGTGTGCGTGCGCATCTACCGCAAGGGCACCTGCGCCGACTGCGCTCAGGGTGGCGTTTGCACGGGGCATTGCTCCAACAAAAAGACGTGCGCTGCACTTAAGGGCGTAGACAAAATCGCCGAAGACTTGGGCCGCGGTATTCATTAGCCGACCGGCTTTTGGGCATGTATGACTGCGGATGCGGCGGTTGCTGATACGATAAGTACGTTAGCAACTGCCGCCGAGCGGCTCAAACGAAAGGAAGCCTGTATGGAGTCCTCCGCCTATCCGATGCTCTTTAGCCCGATCAAGGTCGGTACGACCGAGGTCAAGAACCGCGTCTTTATGCCGCCGGTGTCTACCAACCTGGCCGATCATGGCTATGTGACCGACGACTTGGTCGACCACTACCGCGCCCGTGCCAAGGGCGGCGTGGGCCTGATCATCACCGAGGTCGTGACGGTCGAGCCCACCTATACCTATCTGCCGGGTGACATGTGCTGCTACGACGACACGTTTATCCCTGGCTGGGAAAAGCTCGCCGCAGCCGTCCACGAGTACGGCTGCAAGATCATGCCGCAGCTCTTCCATCCCGCCTATATGGCCTTTAACGTTCCGGGCACGCCGCGCCTGATCGCTCCGTCCTTTGTGGGCCCGTCCTATGCCCGCGAGGCGCCGCGCCCTATCACGGTCGATGAGATTCACGAGCTTACGCATCAGTTTGGCGACGCTGCCGTGCGCATGCAAAAGGCCGGTGTCGATGGCGTCGAGGTCCATGCGGCGCATGCCCACGGCATGCTCGGCGGCTTTTTGACTCCGCTCTACAACAAGCGCACCGACGAGTACGGCGGCTCGCTCGACGCCCGTATGCGCTTCCTGCTCGAGGTCATCGCTGAGATTCGCGAGCGCTGCGGCAAGGACTTCATCATCGACGTCCGCATCTCGGGCGACGAGTACACCGATGGCGGCCTGACCCTCAACGACATGATCTATGTCTCGCGCCGTCTGGAGAAGGCCGGCGTCGACATGATTCACGTGTCGGGCGGTACCACCATCAAGCGCGGCTCCGCGATTCCCGCCGCCGGTACGCAGCAGGCCTCGCATGCCGCCTGCTCGCGCGAGATCAAAAAGCACGTCAACATTCCCGTCGCCACCGTCGGACGTATCAACGAGGCTTGGATCGCCGAGGAGCTGATCGAGGACGGCGCTGCCGACATCTGCATGATGGGCCGCGCCAATCTGTGCGATGCCGAGTTCTGCAATAAGGCCGCTGCCGGCAACGCCGACGACATCCGCCCCTGCATCGGCTGCCTGCGCTGCCTGAACGGCATTATGTTCGGCAAGCGCATCTCCTGTACCGTCAACCCGGACGTGGAGCGCGACGAGGCCGGCTACGAGCCTGCCGCCGAGGCCAAGAACGTGCTCGTTGTGGGCGCTGGTCCTGCGGGCATGGAGGCAGCCTACATTGCCGCCAAGCGCGGCCACAACGTGGTGCTCGTTGACAAGCAGGATGAGCCGGGCGGCGAGATGCGCATCGCGGCCGTTCCGCCGGCAAAGCAGGAACTCACCCGCGTGATCAAGTATCAGTATCGCCGTCTTGCTGAGGCGGGCGTGAAGTGCGTATTTGGCACCGAGCTTACTGCCGAGGACATTCAACGCGACTACGCCGGCTACGAGGTTGTCCTGGCTTATGGCGCCGAGCCCATCGCTCCGGCCTTCATGCAGGGCTTTAAGCAGGTTATGACGGCTGACGACCTGCTGGGCGGCAAGGCTTTCCCGGGCAAGAAGATCGTCATTGTGGGCGGCGGCACCGTTGGCTGCGAGACGGCCGATTATCTGGCTCCGCTGGTCAACGACCTGTCGCCGGCCAATCGCGATGTCACCGTCATCGAGATGACCAAGACGCTCGCCGCCAACGAGGGCGGTGCCGGTCGCGCGGTGCTCATCACGCGCATGCTCTCCAAGGGCGTCCACGTGCTGACCGAGGCCAAGGTGACCGAGATCACCGAGGAC
>DBFAHJ010000154.1:0-2657 GCA_048227095.1 Collinsella aerofaciens
CGCCTGCTTTGGGAGCAGGATGTCGCAGGTTCAAATCCTGTCGTCCCGACCATATCTTGCGGGCGTAGTTCAATGGTAGAACCCCAGCCTTCCAAGCTGATGACGCGGGTTCGATTCCCGTCGCCCGCTCCATAAGATAGATGAATGGCTCTGATTCCTTTTGGGACCAGAGCCATTTTCATATACATGCCGGGACCCCACATCCCCTCCTAAGTTGCGGTGAAATACGGACTGTTTTTCGGCTTTTATGGCCCATGTAGTCCGTATTTCACCGCAACTATTTGTAAGGTTGGATTTTGATGCCGTTGGGAGGATCGTAGCGACCGTCTACCGAGAGTGGAAATATTTTTTGAAGCTCTGACCTGCGACGTCAAGCTTTTGGTCAGCTTTTGGCAAGGCCTGCGGACGGAAGCATGCGATAGCGTAATGGTATTCTCTCCGCCGTGATGGTTATGGGGTTGGCCATGCTCGATAAAGGCAAACATTTTCCGCAGTCCTATGCAAGGATGCTATTCTCGGCCGTTGGAATTCATCAAGATGGACAGCTGCTTATAACAATTGATCCTTGGGATGAACGCCGTGCGCGCGAGCTTATGCAGGAAGAGCTCATGCTTCGTCTTTACAACCATGTATATGCGGATCCGGTCTATTGGAATAATCTTGGGGTTGAAGATCGTATCTTTCAGCTGGCATCCGCTATTGCGGTCGTTGAACCGGATGCTGTGTTTTGCGGAGCGACAGCAGCGCTGCTCTACGGCATCGGCTCGGCGTATACGCTTCTGGATAAAGTGCAAGTACTGCTGCCACGGTCTACAAGGCGTGATAAGTATGAGTTCGTTGAATACAAGCGCTGGCGGGCGGGCGAAGTGTGGCGGCTAGGTCTGTTTACACTGACGGATCCGTGTCGAACGGTTGTTGATATCGCTCGAACGAGCGCCTTTCGCTATGCGCTGGGCTATGTCGATGGCTTGGCCCGTGAGTACGATGTCGAACGCGAAGAGCTGCGAGCATATGCCCAGGCAAATTGCCGAGGGTTGCATGGCATCGCGCGTGCTTTTGACGTTTTTGAGTATATGGACGGCAGGTCAGACAATGGCGGCGAGTCTGAGGCGAGAGCAGCGATGATTCTCGCTGGGGTTGCCGCGCCCGAGCTTCAAGTTGAGATAACGCGACCGGGAAACGCTGGCTATTATCTAGCAGATTATGGCTGGCAGATGCCAGACGGCTCATGGACGCTGGCAGAGCTGCATGGGCTAGGCAAGTTTGAAGACGAGGCTCAAAATGATCCAGAGCGGGCGGCGGCAAAAACGTATCGAGCGGCCCTCATGCGCGACGCGAACCTTCGCTCCATGGGCCACAACGTCATTCATTTCAAACTCTCGGACACCTACGACGTAGAATCGTTCGGTGCCATGATTCGCGGCTACGGCATTCCGACAACAAAACCCTACGCCGAATCCCGATAGCGAAATCGTTCGCGGTCCACCTTCAATAAGTTGCGGTGAAATGCGGACTGTTGAGGCCTTTAAAGGCATAAAACAGTCCGTATTTCACCGCAACTTAGGTGGGGATGGGGTTAGCTGCGGGGGCGGTGGCGGAGCTTGTCGATGGTGGAGTCGGTGCTTCGGCTGCGGGCTTCGGCGGCGCGGTCGCGGGCGTCGGCGGCGGTTTGGCGCTTGCGGCGGTAATCGATCATGCCTTGGATGATGGGCTTGCCAAAGCTCACGACGTCGTCGTTATAGATGGCGGTTCGGGCTGCGAGGAGGCAGTCGGTAAAGTCCATATGGGTCTTGCCAAAGAGCTTGACGGCAAGGGCGACAACGGTGGGCTCGTCGACCATGACGTCATCGAGCAGCCTTTTCATGGCCGCAGCAATCTCAACGCGGGGAACCTTATAGACGTCGCGCAGCGTGACCACGACGCGCGTGATGATTTCGGGATAGACACGAGCGGTGCGCGTGGCGATGACCTTGGCGGCGCGCGGTGACAGGACTTCGTCGTCGTCAAGCAGGTAGCGTAGGATGACGGTCTCGTCGATGATGGTGCTACTCATGGATATCTACTTCCTCGGGACCCAAAATCGAATCGTCGCTTTCTGTGGCAAGGTATTCAATCCAGGCATTGCGCTCCTCGGAGCGGCGATTGGGGTCACCGTATGCTTTGAGCGATCCATAGGCGGCGGTGCCGTCCTTTGAGCGCACGGCGACCGGCTGAAAGGGGAGCTTGCGCATCAAAATTCTCTGCGCGACAAATAGACGGACGGCCTCGGCGAGCGATGTGCCCATGGCGTCGTAGAGATGTTCGGCATGCTGCTTGTCTTCCTCGCGAATGCGCACCTGCAGGATGGCTCGTTTTTGAGTCGATGACATCACTGGCCCCCTTAATGAGCGTGCAATATAGTCGGTCAAATGCGGCATGTGCCGATACTTGAGCATCTTATAACGATTACTTTATTTCGCTCAAGTAAATAACCATTAACTTGAATACAAGCGTAGTACATCTAAAATGAGAGCGCGTAAAAATCTCTGAGGCGTACGCATGTAATACACTCACCTTTATAGCTTCTAGAGAATAATTCCAACCTGCCAAAACCCCTGCAATACACCCGTATTGCAGGGCCTATGCTCAAGTTTGCCCCCTGCAACTGCGTATATTTA
>DBFAHJ010000155.1:0-8317 GCA_048227095.1 Collinsella aerofaciens
GCCCTCGTCGTACGGGGCGGTCGGCAGGCCGTGGTAGAGGTTTTCGCTTTCGGGCGAAATCTGACGGCTCGCCTCGTAATCCAGAACCAGGCGGCTCAGGTGATCGTCGAAGCGGTAGTAGATTTTCTTGGCGTCGTAGGCCATGCGCGCTCCTCTCCGGTCCGCTTTGGGGCCGCGCGCTTGGACGATATGACGTCAAGCTGCCCCGAGCGGCTTGTTCGCTACAGGCGGTACATAAAGTTAAAGACGTCCTCGCGCTGGATGGACACGTTGACGCCCGAAAGCTCACCGGCCTCGGCCAGCGCCTTCTGCAGCTCGGCGAAGTCGAGCTTGGACTCGGCGGTGTCGGCCAGCATGGTCATGGTGAAGATGTCCTCGATAATGGACTGCGTGATGTCGCGGATGTCGACGTTGGCCTCGCCCAAAACGCGGGTGACGCCGGCGACGATGCCGGGGCGGTTCTTGCCAAGGACGGTGATGACGATGCGGGAGGACGAGATCTCGGCCATGGGAAACCCTTTCGCGTGGTTGCGGTGCGCGCGGGGCGCTCCGCTACGGTACAGTGTTCATCATTGTACCTGTCTGGCGCCAAAAGGGGTGTGCTTACTGCGGCGTTACACGTCTGCAACATGGGAGAAGGGGCGGCAGGGTGCGTGTCCGCTGCGGTTGGCCACGCCGCGTTGCACAAAGACCGTGAACCTTTTGTGGGACACGCGGCGCCGTGGTACCATAGCCGAGTTTGTTGTCTTGGTCGGAAACCAAGACGCCTTATGCGCTGATCGGTAACCAGCGCCTGACCAATAAGGAGTCCTACCATGAAGCAGGGTATCCATCCCCAGTATGTCGAGTGCACGGTGACGTGCTCCTGCGGCAACACCTTCAAGACGCACGCTACCGTGTCCGAGATGAAGGTCGAGCTTTGCAACGAGTGCCATCCGTTCTACACCGGCCAGCAGAAGTTCGTCGACACCGGTGGACGCGTCCAGCGCTTCGCCGACAAGTTCGGTGGCGCCGCTGCCGCCCAGCTCAAGAAGGCTGAGGAGGCCAAGGCTGCCAAGGCCGCCAAGGCTGCTGAGGCCGAGGCCGCTCGCAAGGCCGCCGCTGAGGCTAAGGCTGCCGAGAAGGCTAAGCGTGCCGCTAAGTTTGCCGAGGAGGCTGCCAAGCAGGCCGTCGAGGCTCCCGCAGAGGCTCCCGTCGAGGAGACCGCTGCCGAGGCCGAGACCACCGAGGCTGCTGAGTAAATAGCTCGCCGCGGAATCACTCGCATTCATGGCATAAGGGCCGTGCATCCGTTTGGGTGCGCGGTCCTTTTCTTTTTATTGGTGCAAACCAACCTGCCCCCATTGCACCAAATGGCAGAGAGGCGGCGTTTGCCCAGATAAAACCTGCCAAAATTAACCTGTCCCATTGTGGCAGGTTGGTCGTAGTTATTACGTGGCGGTCGAGGTCGACCGTATAGGCCGCGCCTTGTTTGGCTAAAGTACAATCATCTGTGTTTAACTCGCCCGCAACTGCACGACGTGGGCGATGGCCAAAAAGGAAAACCACATGGGATTCATGTCAAAGCTGCTGTCCTTTGGATCCGATAAGGACCTTAAGCGCTACTACAAGATCGTCGACCAGATCAACGGTCTTGAGCCCCAGTTTGAGAAGATGACCGAGGAGGAGCTCCGCGGCCAGACCGATAAGTTCCGCGAGCGTTACGCCAACGGCGAGTCGCTCGACGACATGCTCCCCGAGGCCTTTGCCACCGTGCGTGAGGCTTCCAAGCGCACCATGGGTATGCGCCACTTTGACGTGCAGCTCATTGGCGCCATGGCACTGCACGAGGGCCACATCGCCGAGATGAAGACCGGCGAAGGTAAGACCCTCGTCTCCACGTTGGCCGGCTATCTCAACGCTATCGCCGGCAAGGGCGTGCATGTCGTTACTGTCAACGATTACCTGGCAAAGCGCGACTCCGAGTGGATGGGCCGCATCTACAAGTACCTGGGCATGACCGTCGGTCTGCTCCAGAACAACATGCCGCTCGAGCTCAAGCGTCCGGCCTACCAGGCAGACGTCACCTACGGCACCAACTCCGAGTTCGGTTTCGATTACCTGCGCGACAACATGGTCACCCGTCCCGAGCAGCGCGTGCAGCGCGGTCACAACTACGCCATCGTCGACGAGGTTGACTCCATCCTGATCGATGAGGCCCGCACCCCGCTGATCATCTCGGGCGCTGGCACCAAGTCCGCCAGTACCTACAAGGACTTCGCGCGTGCCGTGCGTGGCCTTGAGCGCGGCGAGGACGTGTCGCACGACATGCTCACCGCTACCGAGGACGTGGAGCCCACGGGCGACTATGTCATGGACGAGGCCAAGCACACCATCGCCGCCACCGAGCGCGGCCTTAAGAAGATTGAGCGCCGCCTGGGTATCGACGACATCTATGCCGATCTCTCCGGCCAGCTGGTCAACCACCTGCAGCAGGCGCTGAAGGCCCAGTACATGTTTCATCGCGACAAGCAGTACGTGGTCACCAACGGCGAGGTTAAGATCGTCGATGAGTTCACCGGTCGTATCATGGAGGGCCGCCGCTACTCCGAGGGCCTGCATCAGGCCATCGAGGCCAAAGAGGGCGTGCTCGTGCGCGAGGAGAACCAGACACTGGCAACCATCACCCTGCAGAACTACTTCCGCCTGTATGACAAGCTCTCCGGCATGACCGGTACGGCGCTTACCGAGGACGCCGAGTTCCGCGAGATCTACAAGCTGCCCGTCGAGGTCATCCCCTCCAACAAGCCCGTGCAGCGTGTTGACCACGAGGACCTTGTGTACCGCACCATCCAGGCCAAGTACAACGCCGTCGCCGACGACGTTGAGCGTCGCCACGCCAAGGGCCAGCCGGTCCTGGTGGGCACCGTCTCCATCGAGAGCTCCGAGAAGCTGTCCGCCGCCCTCACTAAGCGCGGTATCGCGCACGAGGTCCTTAACGCCAAGCATCACGAGCGCGAGGCCCATATCGTGGCCCAGGCCGGCCGCTATGGCGCCGTGACCATCGCCACCAACATGGCCGGCCGTGGTACCGACATCTTGCTGGGCGGCAACCCCGACGAGCTGGTGCGCGAACGCCTGGAGTACGAGGGCCTGACCATGGAGGACGTGACGCCCGAGCAGCTCGAGCAGTTTAACGCCGAGGCCAAGGAGACCTGCAAGGCCGAGCGCGAGCGTGTGCTTGCCGCCGGCGGCTTGACCGTTATCGGCACTGAGCGCCATGAGTCCCGCCGTATCGACAACCAGCTGCGTGGCCGTTCCGGCCGTCAGGGCGATCCGGGCGAGACCCAGTTCTACCTGTCGCTCGAGGACGATCTGATGCGCCTGTTTGGCGGCGACAAGATGGACCGCGTCTCCAAGATGATGGTCACGGCCGATATGGGCGACGATATGCCGATCCAGCACAAGATCATCTCCAAGGCCGTCGAGAGCGCCCAGCACAAGGTCGAGAGCATTAACTTCTCCATGCGCAAGAGCGTTCTTGAGTACGACGACGTCATGAACAAGCAGCGCCAGGTCATCTACGCCGAGCGCAACAAGATTCTGGACGGCAAGGACCTGACCGACCACATCACCGAGGTCATGCACGATACCGTGTACCGCTGTGTTCAGGAGTTCTGCACCAAGGACAGCCACGAGGGCGAGCGCGATCTTGAGGGTCTGCGTAAGTGGGTCGTCGAGCTGACCGGGCATATCGATACTCCTCAGTTCCCCGACGAGGACTTTGAAGCCCTGGCCGCCGATGTCTTGGCCTATGTTGAGAAGTGCTACAACATGAAGGCCGAGCGCCTGGGCGAGGACCTGATGCGCGAGCTCAACACCCAGGTCATGCTGCGCGTCATCGATACCCGTTGGATGAACTACCTGCAGGAGATGGACTACCTCAAGACCGGCATCGGCCTGCGCGGCTTTGGCCAGCGCGACCCGCTGGTTGAGTACAAGACCGAGGCCTACGGCGCGTTCCAGATACTCGTCGATACCATGTATGAGGATTACCTGCGCACGGTTCTGCGCATCGAGATCAAGGCTGCCCCGCGTGCCATGGAGCACAAGGAGGAGCCCGCGCTCGAGGGCGCGCGCTTCTCCGGTCCTGCCGAGGTCGATGGTGACAACGGCGACTCGGTGCTGCGCAAGCAGGCGCAGGTGCAGGCCCGCACGGCTGTCCAAGGCGGACCGGCTGCCGTCAACAACGGTGGCAAGGTGACGACCTACCGCAAGTCCGAGAGCGACGATCCGTACGTCAACGTGGGCCGCAACGACCCGTGCCCCTGCGGTAGCGGCAAGAAGTTTAAGTACTGCCACGGCAGGAATCGTTAATGGCTGAGGCTTTAGAGGTAACGCCCGCCGAGCTGGACGCGTTCGCGGACCGGCTCGGCGAGGTCGAGTCGTATCTCCATTTGGACGAAAAGCGCACGCGCGTGACCGAGCTCGAGGCCAAAAGTGTTGCCCCTGGCTTTTGGGATGACGCCGACGCCGCCCGTGCCACCATGGAGGAGATTGCGCGCACCAAGGAAGATATCGCTGCCGTGGACACCGCGCGCGGCGAGCTTTCCGATGCCCGCGCCGCGCTGGAGCTTGCCGAGGAGATGGGGGATGACCCCGACGCCGCCGCCCTTCGCGAGGAGGCTGCAGCCACGGCTGAGCGCCTGGCCCGTGCCATCGATGAGCTTGAGCTTTCGAGCTGGTTTACCGGTGAGTTCGATCACGGCGATGCCATCGTGACCATCAAGCCCGGACAGGGTGGTCTGGAGGCCCAGGACTGGACCTTCATGCTCTTTAAGATGTACATGAAGTACTGCCAGCGTCGCGGCTGGAAGGTCACCATCAACGACTGTCCCGCGGCCGAGGTCATCGGCATCGACCGCGCGACCTTTACCGTCGAGGGCAAGGACGCATTTGGCATGCTGCGCGCCGAGGCCGGCGTCCACCGCTTGGTTCGCATTAGCCCCACCGACGACAAGAAGCGCCGCCAGACCACGTTTGCCGGCGTCGAGGTCATCCCCGTGCTACCCGATGATATCGACATCGAGATCAGTCCCGATGACATCCGCGTGGACGTGTACCACGCGAGCGGCCCGGGCGGTCAGGGCGTCAACACCACCGACTCCGCCGTGCGCGTGACGCATTTCCCCAGCGGCATTGTGGTTACCTGCCAAAACGAGCGCAGCCAGATTCAGAACAAGGCCGCGTGCATGCAGATCCTCAAGGCTCGCCTGTACGAGATTGAGCTCGAGAAGCGCGCCGAGGCCCTGGATGAGATCCGCGGACCCAAGACCACGATTGGTTTTGGCAACCAGATTCGCAGCTACGTGCTCTACCCGTACCAGATGGTCAAGGACCTACGCACGGGCGTGGAGACCAGCAATGTCGAGGCCGTTCTTGACGATGGCGACCTGGACCCGTTTGTTATTGGCTACCATCGCTGGGCCACCGGCAACGCCGATGCAGAAGGCTCGGAGGTCTAAAACATCGGGCAGTTTCAAGCCGATGCTAAGCCCAACGGTTGGACGTTTTTGTATCCAGAATAAACCCTGCGCAGGGGTGGTTTTTGTCCGGCGAATCGGTAGAATCGAATACAAGAAGAAGTTCAAAGCGCATCCGTTTGGGTGCGCTTTTTTGAGGGAGGCAGCATGGCATATCGTCTGGACATCAAGCGCATTCTTTCGATGAGCTTCTTTCACGACCTGCCCCAGATCATGTTGGGGTGCGCTCTGGCCGCCATCGCGACCGACTTGTTTTTGATTCCCAACGGTCTTGCCGCCGGTGGCGTTACGGGCCTTGCCACCATTATCCAGGCGGTCGGCGCGGCGCGCGGCCTATCGCTTCCCGTTGGTATTCAGACGATCGTGATGAACGCCTTGCTGTTGTTGGTCGTTATGCGCGAGGGCGGCATGTTCTACGTGGTGCAGACCGCGACGGGCTTTGTGCTGCTGGGCTTCTTTACCGATCTGTTCGCCCCGTTTGTAGCACCTCTGGCGGATGCGGACCTGATGCTCCCTGCCATGTGGGGCGGCATTATTACGGGCATCGGTTACGGCATGGTGTTGCGCGCCGGCGCCAACACCGGCGGCTCGGACACGATTGGCCAAATCATCTCGCGTAACACCTCGCTGCCGGTAGGCTCGACCGTCATGGCGATCGATGTTGCCGTATGCGCGCTATCGGCTCCGGTCTTTTCAATCGAAAACGCACTGTATGCAGGCCTTTCGATGGTCATTAGCGGCTACGTGATCGATGCCGTGGTCGATGGTGGCAACAAACGCCGTATGGTACTCATCATCTCGGACAAGTTCCCTGATATCGCTGCCGATATCATGTATGGCCTGGGTCGTGGTTGTACCAAGTTTAAGGCGACTGGCATGTATTCGGGTGCCGAGAAGCCAGTGGTTATGGTCATCGTGAGCCGTCGAGAGCTCAATACCCTCAAGACGATCGTGCGCGAGCGCGATCCTCATGCCATCGTGACGGTTGCCGACGTTACGGAAGCCTTCGGCGAGGGATTCAAGGACATTAGCGCGTAGGGTCGACCGCGTTCCATCCAAAAGACGTTCACATTGATAAACCGTTTCATCAGCGGTTCTGCCTGCTAAATTGTTCAAATAATGATAAAAACTCTGGTAAAGCCATCAGTTTCCAGCATAATGAATGACGTACGTGCATTGCGGCTGTGTTGGGATTACCTTCGGTGCCGTGCGCATTTTGTCTAATGAGGATGAAAGGAAGGCACAATGAGCGACGAAGAGCTCAAAAAGGTTGCCAACGAGGTAAGGAAGGGCATCGTCACCGGAGTGCACGCTGCCAAGTCCGGCCATCCGGGCGGTTCGCTCGGCGCTGCCGACATCATGACCTATCTGTACTTTGAGGAAATGAACGTCGACCCGGCCGATCCCCGCAAGGCTGACCGCGATCGCTTTGTGCTCTCCAAGGGCCACTGTGCTCCGGGTCTGTACGCCGTGCTCGCCGAGCGCGGGTTCTTCCCCAAGGAGGACCTCGAGACGCTGCGTCATATCGGCAGCCACCTGCAGGGCCATCCCAACATGAACGACACCCCGGGCGTCGATATGTCCACCGGCTCGCTGGGCCAGGGCATCTCCGCTGCCGTGGGCATGGCGGTTGCCGCCAAGCACTGGGGTGATACTTACCGCACGTACGCCCTGCTGGGCGATGGCGAGAGCGAGGAGGGCCAGGTCTGGGAGGCCGCCATGTTTGCCGGCAACCAGCAGCTCGATAACCTCTGCGTGATCGTCGACCACAACGGCCTGCA
Source organism: Collinsella aerofaciens (assembly GCA_048227095.1). GTDB lineage: Bacteria > Actinomycetota > Coriobacteriia > Coriobacteriales > Coriobacteriaceae > Collinsella > Collinsella aerofaciens_CF. The sequence goes on from DBFAHJ010000155.1 coordinate 7,304, forward strand.
GATCGACGGCCCCGTCGAGGAGGTCAACGACCCCATGCCGCTCGCCGACAAGTTCCGCGCCTTTAAGTTCCACGTGGTGGAGCTTGCCGACGGCAACGATTTCGACCAGATCCGCGCCGCCTTTGCCGAGGCCCGCGCCACCAAGGGTCAGCCGACCGCCATCATCGCCGAGACCATGAAGGGCAAGGGCGTTTCCTTTATGGAGAACCAGGTTGGTTGGCACGGCAAGGCCCCCAACGATGAACAGTTTGAGCAGGCCATGGCAGAGCTCACGGCCGCCGGAGAGGAGCTCTAGGATGGTAGACGTCAAGAAAATCGCCACGCGTGTAAGCTACGGCGAGGCCCTCGTCGAGCTCGCCAACGAGCACGATGACTTTGTGGTCCTCGACGCCGACCTGGCCGCCGCCACGCAGACCGGCAAATTTAAGGCCGCATGCCCCGACCGCTTCTTCGATGTGGGTATCGCCGAGAGCAACCTGATGGGTGTTGCCGCCGGTATCGCGACCACCGGTCGTGTTGCCTTCGCGAGCACCTTTGCCATGTTCGCTGCCGGTCGCGCTTTTGAGCAGGTCCGTAACTCCATCGGCTACCCGCACCTCAACGTTAAGATCGGTGCCACGCACGCCGGTATCTCGGTGGGCGAGGATGGCGCCACGCACCAGTGCTGCGAGGATATCGCCCTCATGCGCGTCATCCCCGGCATGACTGTGATCGTTCCTGCCGACGACGTCGAGGCCCGCGCCGTGACGCGCGCCGCCTACGAGTGCGACGGTCCGGTGTACATGCGCTTCGCTCGTTTGGCCTCGCCGGTTATCAACGACCCCGAGACCTACAACTTCGAGTTGGGTAAGGGCATTGTCATGCGCGAGGGCGCCGACGTCACCATCATCGCCTGCGGCCTGATGGTCGGCGAGGCTCTCGAGGCCGCCGAGCAGCTCGCTGCCGAGGGCATCGACGCCGAGGTCATCAACATGCACACCATCAAGCCCATCGATGCCGACCTGATCGTCAAGA
>DBFAHJ010000156.1:0-2612 GCA_048227095.1 Collinsella aerofaciens
AGCGGGCCGCATTTGTGACAAGGTGACGTGAAACGAAAGGGCGCTGACCTTCTGGTCGCGCCCTTGAAGTTGAACGTCAGATTGTCCAAATGCGGCCCGCGCAGCGTCGAGCCGTTACGCGGTTTGGTAAAACCGCGTAACTAGTTAGTACATCTTTGCGCCGGCGGGGATGGAAGCGTCGAGCTGGATCAGGTTGAGGCGCTCCTCGCCCTCCTCCTCGTGGATGGCGCTGATCAGCATACCGCAGCTGGGAATACCCATCATCTTGCGCGGAGGCAGATTGGTGATGGCGAGCAAGGTCTTGCCGACCAGGTCCTCGGGCTCGTAATAAGCGTGAATACCGGAGAGGATGGTGCGGTCGGTACCGGTACCGTCGTCGAGCGTAAAGTTCAGCAGCTTCTTGGACTTCTTGACGGCCTCGCATGCCTTGACCTTCACAGCGCGGAAATCACTCTTGGAGAAGGTATCGAAGTCGACGAACTCCTCGAACAGCGGCTCAACGGCGATCTTGGAGTAATCGAGCGTGGGCTTAAGCGACTTAACGAACGGGCTTGCGGCGTTGCCGGCCTCGGCAGCCTTGGCAGCGGCGGCACCGGACTGGAAACCCTTTTCGGGCTTCATGTGCGGGAACAGCAGGACGTCGCGAATGGAAGCCTGGTTGGTGAGCAGCATGACCACGCGATCGATACCGATGCCGATGCCGCCCGCGGGAGGCATACCGTACTCGAGGGCGCGCACGTAGTCCTCGTCGTACTCCATAGCCTCGTCGTCGCCGCCGGCCTTCTCAGCCATCTGGGCAGCAAAGCGCTCGGCCTGGTCGACCGGGTCGTTGAGCTCGGAGAATGCGTTGGCGTACTCGTGGCCGGCGATGACCAGCTCAAAGCGGTGCGTCAGGCGCGGATCGTCCTCAAAACGCTTGGCAAGCGGGCTGACCTCGATGGGGTAATCGCATACGAAGGTCGGGTTGACGATGGTGTCCTCGCCCAGCTCATCGTAAATCTCGGCGATGATCTTGCCAGCAGTCCACTCGGGCTTAATCTCCAGGCCCTTCTCGCGTGCGGCGGCGGCAAGCTCCTCGACCGGCGTGTCGATGGTGACCTGCTTGCCGAGCACGTCCGAGACGATGTCGGTCATGGGACGGCTTGCCCACTCACCGGAAAGATCGATGGTCTGACCCTGGTACTCAATGACCTCGGGGTTGCCGATGGCCTTGTTGGCAGCCTTGATGACACCCTGGGCGAGCGCCTTCATGCCCTCGAGGTCGGAGAAGGCACGGTAGGCCTCCATCGTGGTGAACTCGGGGTTGTGGGTAAGGTCCATGCCCTCGTTACGGAAGATGCGGCCAATCTCGAAGACACGCTCAAAGCCACCGACGATGCAGCGCTTGAGGTGCAGCTCGGTAGCAATGCGCAGGTAGCACTCTTGATCGAGCGCGTTGAAGTGCGTAATGAACGGCTTAGCCGTAGCGCCGCCCTGGATAGTCTGCAGAATGGGGGTCTCGACCTCCATGTAGCCGTCGGACTCCATAAAGCGGCGGAAGGTGGAGAGAATCTGCGAGCGCTTGCGGAAGGTCTCGCGAACATCGTCGTTGGCAATCAGGTCGACATAGCGCTGACGATAACGGGTCTCCTTATCGGAAAGACCGTGGAACTTCTCGGGCAACGGACGAACAGCCTTGGAGAGCAGGGTCGCACTCTTGGGGGCAACGGAGAGCTGGCCGCGCTTGGTGCGAACAACCACGCCGGTCACGCCCAGGATGTCACCAAGGTCGAGAGCCTTGAGCGTATTCCAAGCTGCCTCGTCCATGTCGTTGATGCGGCAGAACAGCTGAATCTCGGCGGTAGCGTCGCGCACGACGATAAACATGATCTTGCCCTGACCGCGCTTGGCGACCACGCGGCCGCCGATCTTCACGACGTCCTCAGTATCCTCGCCATCGGCAAGATCGGCATATTTGGCCTCAATGTCGACGACATAGTCCTCGATCTCGGAGTGCTCGGGATAGGGGTTCTGGCCCGCCTCGAACAGGGCGGCGCGCTTTGCCAGACGCGTGGCGCGCTCGTCGTTGAGCGTCGAGGCCTGATCGGCGACGTTCTGGTTCTCTGCCATAAGTTAGCTCCTCAAACTAAAACGCTCCCCAGGATTCGGTCCCAGGGAGCGAAAACATACCTTTACGCGGGACCGTGGTCTAGCGTGCGATCTTGGCGATGGTGTAGACGCGGGTCTTGCCAGAAGGCGTAACGACCTCAACGGAGTCGCCCTCGCCGTGACCGATGATGGCGTGACCGACCGGAGACTCGTTAGAGATCTTGTGCTCGAGCGAGTTGGTCTCGGTGGTACCGACGAGCGTGACTTCCATGACCTCACCGTTGGGATCGATCAGAGAAACGGTGGAACCGATGGAGACGGTCAGATCGCCCGTGGTGGCAGCAACCTGAGCGTTGGCGAGGATGGCCTGAATCTCGGCAATGCGAGCAGCATTCTGGGCCTGCTTGTCCTTGGCGGCATCGTACTCGGAGTTCTCCGAAAGGTCGCCGAACGCGCGGGCTTCCTTGATGTCCTCGACGATCTCCTTGGCGTAATCGCCCTCACGCCAAGCGAGCTCCTCGACG
>DBFAHJ010000157.1:0-3469 GCA_048227095.1 Collinsella aerofaciens
GCAGGGTTCGAGAAAAACGTATTACCGTACCTGCGGCATAAAGAAGGTCTTAAGAAAACGAACAGGTGCGTATTAACCGATGCTTTTTCGGTTGTACTTTAGCGATTGGCTCGTACAATAGTCACCAATGTTTGGCGGGAACTGTCCTGTGAGGCGATAAAAAAGGAAAGTGAGGACGCCAGTGTTTCAGATAGCCGATCTGCTCGCTATCGTTGCAGGTGCCATCGCGGGCGCGATTGCCTTCCTTCCCTTTGTCTTTACGCTCAAGCCGGTTCTTGACGATAAGCAGAATGCGGACATGCTCAAGGGCATGGTGAGTCTGGCGGTCTCGGCAGTCGCCCTGCTCGTCTTTACCTTGGTTGTGTTTGCGTTGTTCGGAGAGGCATTTCGCATGTTCCTCCTGGGCGAGGCGATCGGCTTCGTGGCCTTTATGGCCGCCTGCACGGTTCGCGTCGCCAAGGCGCTGCGAGATCCTCATGAGGTCGAAAGGTAAGTCGTGGAAATTTTTGAAAAGCTGCCTGATGAGATTAATCATCTGGTCAGCGAGTTCAGCTCCACCCCTGTCGTGGGCGATCTGAGCTGCGGCATCACGCAGTACTCGTTTTGGCTGATCGTCTCCACGATCGTGCTCCTGATCGTCCTGGCCGTGTTCAAGAAGAAGCAGACCCTGGTTCCCAAGGGCTTCTTCGTCAACGGTTTCGAGTACATCATCGAGTACGTCGAGAACGATATCGGCAAGGGCGTCGTGGGTGAGAACTGGAAGAAGCACTTCCCGTTCCTGTGCTCGCTTTTCCTGTTCATCCTGATCAATAACATGATCGGCCTGATCCCGGGAATGAAGCCCGGCACCGGCGCAATCGGCTCCACCGCTGCGCTCGCCATCTTCGCCTTCGTGTACTTCATCTACTACGGATGCAAGGCTCACGGCGTGATCGGCTACATCAAGAGCCTCGCCCCGCAGGGCGTGAGCTTCCCGATGAACGTGCTTGTGTGGGTCGTCGAGCTTTTCTCGACCTTCCTGCGCCTCATCACGCTCGCCGTCCGTCTGTTCTGCAACATGTTCGCAGGACACGTGGTCATGGGCTCGTTCGCCATCATGGCGAGCATGTTCATGCAGCCGCTGCTTCAGCAGGTTTCCGCGGCCCACGCCGTCGGCGCCCTGCCTTCGCTGGCCTGGCTTGCCATCCTCATCCTGATCTATGCGATCGAGCTTGTGGTCGGCGCCATCCAGGCTTACGTCTTCACGGTCCTTACCGCCGTGTATGTCTCCGAGGCAGAGGAGGTCGCGGAGGAGGAGTAGTCTTCCGTTCGCGCCTTAAAGGTAAGGCAATTCGTTAAACCGCCGGTGCCCGTACCCATGGAGCCCGGCAGTTATAAAAAGGTTATCCTGCGTGAAATAAGACACGCACGACAAAGGAGGAATCGTGGGAGTTATCGGTTACGGTCTCGGTGTTATCGGCGCTGGTCTTGCTATCGGCCTGTCTGCTCTGGGTGCTACGGGTGCTATGGCCCGTCAGCCTGAGGTCCAGGGCCGCGTGTTCACCGTCTTCATCATGGGCTCCGCCTTCGGCGAGGCTCTGGCTCTGATCGGCTTCGTTGTCGCGCTGATCGTTAAATAGCACGGAGCGTCAAGTATGAATCTTTCATCCCAGAAGAGCGCGATCGCACTCTCCGCGTCCGCGGCCGCGCTGCTCATGCCGGTTTCCGCGTTCGCCGAGGACGGCGCTGCCGGTGCGGACATCCTCATCCCTAAGATGGCGGAGTTCATCCCGGCGCTTATCGCCTTCCTGATTATCTGGATCGTGCTGGCCAAGGTCGCCCTGCCGGGCATCATGAAAACCATGGAGGAGCGCGGCAAGAAGATCGAGGAGAGCCTCGACGAGGCCGAGAAGACCAAGCAGGAGGCCATCGCCAAGCGCGCTGAGTCCGACTCGATCGTCACCGACGCCCGTCGTCAGGCTGCCGACATCGTTCTCGAGGCCCGTAAGGACGCCGAGTCCGAGCGCGCCCGTATCATCGAGGCTGCTCACAAGGAGGCCGAGGAGATCATCGCCAAGGCCCATACGACCGTCGAGGACGAGCGCAAGTCCATCTACGCCGGTGCCGCGAGCTCCATCGCCGACCTGTCCGTTGCCGTCGCCACCAAGATCGTGGGCGAGGCACTCGAGGACGAGTCCGAGCAGAAGAAGCTCATCGAGCGCTACATCCAGGAAGCAGGTAGCCTGAATGCCGACTAGCCGCTATCAGGACAAGGTACTCGAGACCTACGCGCGCTCCCTTTTGGAAGCCGCCAAGGCCGAGAACCATGTGTTCGAGGACCTCGAGATGATCGAGCGCCTGGCTAGCGCCAGCCCCGAGATTATCGCCGTGCTCGACACCATGTCCAAGCGCGACCAGCTCGACCTTCTTCCCAAGGTGGCAGCTGCCTTTAAGTATGTTGCCGAGGAAGACGAGGATGTAGTGGGCGTGACCGTCACCACGGCGATCCCGCTCGACGACGAGCTGCGTCAAACCATCACTAAGAAATGCGAGCAGGACTTCGGCCGCAAGGTATTCCTTATCGAGCAGGTCGACCCGTCTATCGTGGGCGGCCTGGTGCTCGAGGCCCGCGGCGAGCGTCGTGACATTTCCGTCAAGACGCAGCTGCGCGTCGCGCAGGAGACCCTCGCAAACTCTGCTAATTCGTACGGAGGTGAAGCCTAATGTCCGAAACCCTCAATGCCCAGGATATCGCCAAGAAACTGCAGGAGCAGCTCACGAGCCTCTCCGCGACGGTCGATACGCATGAGGTTTCAACGGTCGACGAGGTAGGCGACGGCATCGCGCGTGTCTCCGGCCTCAAGAGCGCCATGGCAGGCGAGCTTCTGGAGTTCAAGAGCTCCGATACCGGTGAGACCGTCTTCGGCCTTGCCCAGAACCTTGACCGTGACGAGGTCGGCGCCGTTCTGTTCGGTGCCGTCGACTCCATCAAGGAAGGCGACGAGTGCCGCACCACTGGCCGCATTATGGATATCCCCGTGAGCCGTGCCATGCTCGGCCGCGTCGTCAATCCGCTCGGCCAGCCCATCGACGGTCTGGGTGACATCGTCGCCACGCATCGTCGCCCCATCGAGTTCAAGGCCCCCGGTGTCATCGACCGTACCCCGGTGTGCGAGCCGGTTCAGACCGGCCTGTTGGCCATCGACTCCATGGTGCCTATCGGCCGTGGTCAGCGTGAGCTCATCATCGGCGACCGTAAGACCGGTAAGACCGCCATCGCCATCGACGCTATCCTCAATCAGCGCGGCAAGGGCATGGTCTGCATCTATGTCGCCATCGGCCAGAAGGCCTCCACGGTTGCCAACATCCGCGAGACCCTCGCTCAGCACGGTGCGCTCGACTACACCATCATCGTTTCGGCCACCGCTGCCGATTCCGCCCCTATGCAGTACATCGCGCCTATGGCCGGTGCCGCTATCGGCGAGTTCTT
>DBFAHJ010000158.1:0-3781 GCA_048227095.1 Collinsella aerofaciens
CCCATCGAAACACATCTCCACCGTTCCTTCAACTGGGAAAACGGCGCCCCCGGGGCCCGGATGGGGCCTCGGGGGCGTTCGGCTAGCTGCGGGAACGGCCTGTCCGCCTAATGTGTTCGGCTGAGATCGGAAATCAACCCACCACAAAGGTGCCTGTCCCCTTTGTGGTGGTGAGGTGCTAGGGGAGGAGCTTCATGGCGGCGTCGTGGGCGGCGTGCTCGTAGGTGTCGTCGAGGGGCTTGAGCGGCAGCAGGGCGGCAGCCTGTGCATCGCCACGGCGCTCGAGGGCATGGGCGATCAACCAGTCGGCGAGCTCGGGGTTCTTGGGCAGCGCCGGGCCATGCAGGTACGTGCCGATGACGCCCTTGTAGATCAGGCCCTCAAAGCCATCGTCGCCGTTGTTGCCGGTGCCCGTGACGACGGACGTTCCGAGCGGCGTGGCATCGGCGTCCAAAAGCGTGCAGCCGCCATGGTTCTCGAATCCCACAAAGGGCTCAGGTGCCAGGTCGGTTTTGACGGCTACGTTGCCGATCAGGCGGTCGGAGCCGCGTACGGTTTCGGCGGCAATGACCCCCAGACCCTCAATGCGATCCTCGCCCATATAGTACGAACGGCCGAGCAGCTGATAGCTGCCACAGATGGCGAGCAGCGAGCCGCCATCCTCAACATAGGATGCGACCTTGTCTTTTTGGGCGAGCAGCTCGTGTGCCACGGCTAGCTGGTCGCGGTCGGAGCCTCCGCCCATCATGACGATATCGGCATCGGTGAGATCGAGTGACTCGCCCATACGGACCTCGTCCACGCGAACGGGGATGCCGCGCCAGGCGCAGCGACGCTCGAGGGCGATAACGTTGCCGCCGTCGCCGTAGAGGTTGAGAGCATCGGGGTACAGGTAGACGATGCGCAGCGGGCGCGAAAGCTCGACTGGCGCGATACCGACAGGAAGAGCGCTGCCGTCGGCACGGGCTACGGCGCGCCCAGCAACAGCGTCGGCGGTGGCGCCTTTCAGCCCGTCGAGCTCCTTGACCAGCGGCGGGAAGGCCGTGTAGTTGGCGACGGCGTAGAAGGTGTCATCGGCGGCCTCGTCTGCCACGGCGCCAATTGCCTGCGCGACGTCCGAGATAATCGCGGCATCGATGCCGGCGTACTTGAGGCGCACCTGCATGTCGTGCGCGCGCGTGCCTCCGGCAAAGGCGACAAGACCCGGCGTGTCGGCGATGCGCTCAAAGTCGACGTCGTAGATCCACGATACATCGTGGCCGTCGGCGTCGTTGTCGTTGAGGAAGAAAGCGCAGAGTCTGCCGCCTGCCGTCTTGATGGACTGGATTTGTCGATCGAAGCCTACGGGATTTTTGGCCAGGTTTGCCTCGACGGTACGGCCGGCGATCTCCCAGCGGCCCATGCGTCCGCCGGCGGGGACATAGGCATCGAGCGTGGGCTGCAGATGCGCCGCGTCTACGCCCAGCTCGCGCGCCGCAAAGAAGGCGGCGGCAACGTTGTAGACCATGTACAGGCCGTTGTAGCGCGTGGCGATGTGTACGGCAGCTGCGTCGGACGCAGATCCAAAGACCAGGTCAAAGCCGTAGCCGTCGCAGCCGAGCTCCACGCCCGTCACACGGCGGACCAGTGCGGGGCGTGCCCAACCGCACGAGGGGCAATGGTAGGCGCCGAGTTGACCATACTGCACATAGTCGTACTCCAACGGCGCGTTGCACTGCGAGCAAAAACGCGAGTCGCTAATGCGATCGGACTCGGTGCCCGTGGCGCCGTCGATGCCAAAGGCGATGCTCGTGTTAGGGACGCGCGCGGCAATCGAGGCGCACAGCGGGTCGTCGGCGTTGTAGATAAGCGTTGTTGTCGGCGAGAGCTCCAACGCATGGGCGATGACCTCCTGGGTGTGATCGATCTCGCCGTAGCGGTCTAGCTGGTCGCGGAACAGGTTGAGTAGCACAAAGTACGTCGGCTTGAGCTTGGGCAGAACGCGTACGGTGTAGAGCTCGTCACACTCAAAAACGCCCACGCGCTTGCCGCTGCTGGTGTGCCTAAGGCCGCCGCGGGCCTCGAGCAGAGCACCCACCACACCAGGTTCCATATTGTTGCCGGCACGGTTGCACACCACGGTAGCACCGCTGGCAGCAACGGCATCGGCGATGAGGTTGGAGGTGGTGGTCTTGCCATTAGTGCCGGTGATCACCACGCTGCGGTCGACCAGGCTCGCGAGGTCGCTTAGCAGCTCGGGGTCGATTTTCATGGCGATGCGGCCGGGAAGCACGCCACCCTGGCGTTTGAGGACAGAGCGCAGTCCCCAGCGAGCGATATCGCTCGAGGTGCAGGCAAGAGATGAGCGGAAGTTCATGAAGCCGTTCCTAACATAGATGACATGGTCGGGGCGATCGCGTCGCTAAAAGCCGTAGCGGCGCGCAAATTCCTGGGCAAGCTGCGATACGTCTTCGCAGGCATTGGCCCAGGGGGCAAAGTCGGGGGTATCCGAGATAATGCCGTCCGCTTCCCAAACGGCCTGGTGCGAAAGATCCCAGGGATCGCGTGGCTCGGGCCGGCAGGGAAGGTACGGCGTCTGGTACATGGGGTTCAGCAAGAAGAACGCGCCGCCCTCGCAGCGGTTAGCAAACTCGCGCAGCGCGCGTGTCGCCGGGCGCATCTTGTTCGTTTTGAACAGCAGAATCGTGCGGGCGAGCAGATACCAAGGAGAGTTCTCGAGTGCGTCTGCCCCGATCTCTTCCTCGAGCTGGTGGGCTAGGGCAAAAAAGCCGTCCTGATCTTCCAGACGAGCGAGGGCGAGCAACACGGTGCCTGCGGCTCGGGTGGGATAGCCTTCTGCCTTAAGGACGCGGCGGGCGTAGTTGGCGGCAGCGCGGTAGCGGGCGCTCGCCATGCACAGCTGCGAGATGGCCTCGAGCGTATGAAGCCACCCGATAAGAGCCGGCTCGCTCACGGTGAGATCGGCCGCCGTCACGCTGTCTGTCAGCACTTTGTTGGCCCAGTAGTGCGGGGCTTCCATGTCGAACCCGGGCACGCTTTGCTGCAGGTAATCGGCCGTGGTCGCCTCGAGCTTCATCAGGTCGCCCAGGCAGGCGTCAACGGGCATGTCGGCCAGGATGATGGCGAGCAGCTGGGCATCGAGGACATGCGCATCGACGCGGACGATCTTGAGCAGTTCATCACGCATATCGTCGAACAGGCGGTTGCGCGTCTGCTCAAACTCCTCGTCGCTGCCCATGTCCTCGATGCGATGGAGCTCGTCGAGCAGGTGGCGATGAACACCGGCATAGGACAGCAGCGCTTGGGCATGCTCGGACTGCGCATACTTTTGAGGATTCGCGCTAATGTCGTTATGGACAAGCTCGCGTGCTGCATCGGTGAGCTCGGGGTGCGACGCCAGATAGGTGCGCTCCAGGTAGGCGGGGATGTAGACGCTCGGATCCATTAGAGGTCCCCTCCCTTAAATGGAAGTCCCTGCTCGGCTGCGCGCAGGATGCGCTCGTCGATCTGGGAACGCACGATATCGTTGGTGGCGACCCAGGCGGCAAAGCTGGCGTTGTCGGGGGCGCCCAGGCCCTCCTGCAGCACCGGCGTCGCCTCGGACAGCGCGAGGACAAGCTCGTCGGTGGAGCCTACGCCTACGTTGACGCGGGCATAGACGCCATCGGGAAACTCGGTTTGGAAGTAGAGTGCCTCGGCTGCGTGCGGACACGAGCGCACAAGGATACGCAGGTAGTGCTCGGCGCCCTCGTAGTCCAGTTCGCGCCAAGCCGTGCTCATC
>DBFAHJ010000159.1:0-4861 GCA_048227095.1 Collinsella aerofaciens
TTGGCGGCCTTGGCACGACCCACGTCGGGGGAGACGACAACCAGGTTGTCGGTGTCGAAGTGCATGTCGTTGTAGTACTGGCCAAACAGCGGCAGCGCGGACAGGTGGTTAACCGGGATATCAAAGAAGCCCTGGATCTGACCCTGGTGCAGGTCGAGGGTGATGATGCGGTTGACGCCGGCGCGCTCGAGCAGGTTGGCGACGAGGCGGGCGGTGATGGGCTCGCGCGGGCCGGCCTTGCGGTCCTGGCGGGCATAGCCGTAGTGGGTGATGACGGCGGTGATGGAGCGGGCGGATGCGCGCTTGGCAGCGTCGGTGGCGATGAGCAGCTCCATGAGCATGTCGTTGACGTTGCCGCCGGCCACGGACTGAATCAGGAAGACGTCGGCGCCGCGGACGGTCTCGTCGTAGCGGGCGTAAATCTCACCGTTGGCGAACTGCTTTAGCGTAAGGCCCGAAAGCTCGACCCCAAGGAACTCAGCGATCTTCTGAGCGAGGGGACGGTTGGAGGAACCGGAATACACGCGGATGGACTTGCGCATATTCTCCGACTTCTCGGGATCATTAATCGGCATTACCCTTCTCCTTTATATCGAATGCCATATAGATGCCTTGTTGCATTGTAACCGCGCGGCGGGGTTTATCGAGTCTTGATAACGTCTTTACCGTCAACGGACACGAACCGACCACTCATCCGGCCGCGCAGGTCAGCATAGAAAAAGGAGCCGTCCCCACGGAAGCGGCTCCTTAGATGCTTGGTAAAACGTTATACCTCGTCGTCCTCGTGCAGGCGGCGGCGATAATCGGCGGCCCAGCCCTCAATATTTACCTGACGGGCGCGGCCCAGACCGAGTGCGTCTGCCGGGACCGGCTCAGTGATGACGGAGCCGGCGGCCACGAGCGCGCCGTCGCCAATCTGGGCGGGCGCGACCATCATGGTATCGGAACCGATGAAGGCATCCTTGCCGATGACGGTTTTGTGCTTGTGTACGCCGTTGTAGTTGCAGGTGATGGAGCCGGCGCCCACGTTGACGCCGGAGCCCATGGTCGTGTCGCCGATGTAGGACAGGTGCGGCACCTTGGAGCCCTCGCCGATCGTGGACTTCTTGATCTCCACGTGCGTGCCGGCCTTGGAGCCGTCGAGCATGTGGGTACCCGGGCGCAGGTAGGCGCGCGGGCCGCAGTCGACGCCGTTCTCGATGACGGCTTCGATGGCGATGGTCTCATCGATGATGCAGCCGCTGCCGACGGTGGTGTCGGTGAGACGGCTGTTGGGGCCGAGCTGGCACTCCTCGCCCACGGTGACGTGGCCGATCAGGTGCGTCTGCGGCCACACGACGGTGTCGCGGCCGATGGTGGCGTCGGGGCCGATCCAGGCCTGCGTGGGGTCGATGAAGGTAACGCCCTCGGCCATCCAGTGCTCGTTGATGCGGTCGCGCGCGATGGCGGTGAGCTGCGCGAGCTGGATGCGGCTGTTGACGCCCAGGCCGTCGCGGTAGTCATCGCAGTGGAAGATGGAGACTGCCTGGCCGTGGCCCTTGAGGATCTCGAGCATGTCGGGCAGATAGTACTCGGACTGCGCGTTGTCGTTGCCGATCTCGTCAATGTGCGCGGCGAGCTGCGCGCCGTCGAAGGCGTAGCAGCCGGCGTTGCACTCGAGCAGCGTGGCGGCCTGCTCGGGTGTGCAGTCCTTCTGCTCGATGATGCGTTCGATCTGGCCGTCGGCACCCAGCTTGATGCGGCCGTAGCCGAAGGGGTCGGGCGGGGTCATGGTCATGACGGTGCAGGCGAGCTCGCCGGTGGCGACGGTCTGCGCGAACTTGGCGACGGTGTCGGCGGTGATGAGCGGCAGGTCGCCGTTGAGCACGACGACGGGGCCTTGCGTGATGCCGCAGGCCTCGAGCGCGACCTTCACGGCGTGACCGGTGCCCAGGCGCTCGGTCTGCTCAACGCACTCGACTTTGGTGGCGCTGTTGGCGTAGGCGCCGTCGATCAGGGCGCGCATCTCGTCGGCGTGGCTGCCGATGACGACCACGACGCGGCTGCAGCCGGCCTTGATGGTGGCGTCGACGATCCACTGGACCATGGGCTTGCCCAGGATCTTGTGCGAAACCTTACAGTGGTTCGACTTCATGCGGGTGCCCTCGCCGGCAGCGAGGATAATTGCGGTTGCGTCCATGTGATCTCCTGTTACGTTATAGAGACGTGCGTTTGGAAACGATACACGGCGCAATATGATACCGCAGGCATATGTTGAGCGCGTAGCGATTGGTTTGCGGCGGTTGAGGCTTGCGCCGCCGGCGTGGCGTTTGCACTGCTTGCGTGCGGCGTTGGCGGTGCTGCGGAGCTGTCGTTTGAGCGAGGAGACGGGGGTGCCCGTGGACAACATGCGTGAGGAGTTTGGCGGCGAGCCCGTCGCGGCATTCTCGATGTCGCATCCGGCTGTGCCGGCACTCTATATAGTGCTGACGCTGGGACTCACCATGTCCTCGATGCAGCCGGTGCTGATTGCGCTGTCACTTGCGGGCGGGCTGGCGTATGGATTTGCGACGCGTGGGGCTGCCCACACGCTGGGCGCACTTCGCTGGCAGCTGCCGGTGATTTTGATTATCGCGCTGGTCAATCCGCTGTTTAGCGCCTCGGGCTCGACGGAACTGTTCCGTATTGGCATGCGCGCGGTGTATCTGGAGAGCATGGTATACGGCCTGTGCATGGGCGGGCTGTTTGTGGCGAGCGTGCTGTGGTTTGAGGCGGCGGCGTCGATGCTCGAATACGACAAGGTGCTTGCGCTTTTGGGCAACGCCGCGCCGGTGATCGCGCTCATGATTTCGATGTGCATGCGGCTTATCCCGCAGTTTTTGCGTCGCGGTCGTACGGTACTGGCGGTGCAGGATGCGATTGATGTGCCGGGCCGCGCGCCGGCCGACCCCGTGCGCTCGCGCTTGCGGGCATCGAGTGTGTTGATGGGCTGGGGCATGGAAGATTCGCTGGAGCGCGCGGACGCCATGCGCTCCCGTGGGTGGGGCGCCGCGGCGCGTCGAACGACGTATGCGCGGTATCGGCTGGGGCGCAGCGACGTTGCCGCGCTGGCTGGGCTTGCGCTGTTTGGCGTGGTCACGGTGACAGTGGCGTGGACCGCGACGACGCAGTATTCGTTTTATCCGCAGCTCTCGGTGCCGGCGCCGTGGCCGGGCTATGTCGTGTACGCTGCCTGGATGGTGCTGCCTTGCGTGTTGCACGCGATTGATGAGAAGAGGTTTGGCTGATGGCTCGGTTGGATAGGGGCCCGGCGGCGGGTGTGGCATATGGCTCGGCCGCGCCGGCGATTGAGGTGCGAGGCCTTAGTTTTGCCTACCCCGATGCTGATGCTGCGGTGCTCGAGGGGCTCGACTGGTCTGTTCCCCAAGGTGCATTTGCGTTGCTTGTTGGCGGTACCGGATCGGGTAAGTCGACGCTGCTGTCGCTGCTCAAGCCCGAGATCGCGCCGGCGGGCGAGCGCACTGGCGAACTGCGCGTGCTGGGCGAGAACGTTGCCGACATGGACGTGCGGGCATCGGCGGAGCGCGTGGGCTATGTGTTCCAGGATCCCGAGAACCAGATTGTGTGCGAGACCGTGTGGCATGAGATGGCGTTTGGCCTAGAGAATCTGGGCGTGTCGCGCGACGAGATGCGCCGCCGTGTTGCCGAGACCAGCTATTTCTTTGGTCTGGAGGACTGGCTTCATCGCGATACCGACACGCTTTCGGGTGGCCGCAAGCAGCTGCTGTCGCTTACCGCCGTCCTGGCGCTGCGTCCGCGTGTGCTGCTACTCGACGAGCCCACGTCTCAGCTCGATCCCGTTGCCGAGAAGAATTTTCTGCACGCGCTGTTTCGCGTGAACCGTGAGCTGGGCTGCACGGTTGTTGTGGCTACGCATCAACCGCGGCCGATGCTCGAGTATGCGACGCGTGCGTACCGGATTGAGGGCGGTCGCGTGCGCGAGGTGGCGGATATGGCTTCTTTGGGACGCCGAGAATCGCTGTTTTCCGATGAGATGTTGGGGTGGGGTGCCATCCGATGTGCAAAAAACGGAGTATTCAGCAGGCGTGAGGACAATTTGGGCTCTCTGGAGCCGCCCGGGGACGTATCGAGCGCGAAAAAAAGTTCAGAATTGGACAAATCGTCCGAATTTGTGGCGCAAACGTCGCTCGAGAACGGCTCGGAAGCCTTCCCGCGCACGGATGGAAGCAGAATACTCCAAAAAATGCACGGCGGGTCGGCTACCACCCTGTCGGAAGGCTGGTTTCGCTACGATCGCGCGGGCGGTTGGGTGCTGCGCGGGCTCGACGTTGCGTTTTCGGCCAGTGCGGTGCATGCGATCGTGGGCGGCAACGGATGCGGTAAGTCGACGATGCTCTCGGTGCTGGCGAAGACCGCCAAGCTGCAGCGCGGCCGCATGGTGCGCGGAGCGGCCTCGGCGGCGCTGCTGCCTCAGAATCCCAAAGCATTGCTGGTTGCCGAGACGGTGCGCGACGAGCTGATGGAATGGGCCTCGACCTGCGGATATGACGAGAACTTGGCGCGGGAGCGTGCGGCGCAACTGGGATTGGACGGCCTGGAGACGCGCCACCCTTACGACCTCTCGGGCGGACAGCGCCAGCTGCTTGCGCTGGCAAAGCTGCTGCTGATCGGCCCCGAGCTGCTGCTGCTTGACGAGCCCACGAAGGGCCTTGACCTGGAGAGCCGCCGCATCATCGCCCGCGCCCTGCGTGACCATGCGAAGGCTGGCGGCACCGTCATCATGGCTACGCACGATTTGGACTTTGCCGAGCAGGTAGCCGACGACGTCGCCATGATGTTTGACGGCGAGATTGCCTGCATG
>DBFAHJ010000160.1:0-3954 GCA_048227095.1 Collinsella aerofaciens
CAATTTGGCCATGGGCCTCAACGGCTACACGGTATGCTCGGGCGTGATCAGCCACGAGCTCAACGGCCCCGGCATTATCTCGATTCCGCTCGACGTGGACGAGTACATGGAGATTGGCATCATCACGCGCAAGAACACGACGCTTACGCGCTACGGTCGGGCCTATATCGACGCGATTCGTCAGCATATCTAGGCTGCTGTGCTCCGCACGGTTCAAGTCTCTTTATGACAGTCCAGACTGATATAGGAAACATCTATATCAAACTGTTATAAACGTATATTTTACGATGGTCATATGAGCGCTCATACTCTGTCCCAGTAAAGCAACCAATGCAAAGGGAGATATCTATGAGCACTTCGATTCAACCGAACGCGCCGTTTCGCGCCGATATCGTCGGCAGCTTTCTTCGTCCGCAGGCTGTAAAGGACGCCCGTGCCGCCTATGTCGCGGGTAAACTCGACGCTTCCGGCCTTAAGGCCGTCGAGGACGATGCCATTCGCGATTTGGTGGCCAAGCAGAAGGCCGCCGGCCTGCAGGTGATCACCGATGGCGAGTTCCGCCGCAGCTACTGGCACCTCGATTTTATGTGGGGCCTCAACGGCATTGAGCGCCGCACCTCACGCACGGGTTATATGTTCCATGATGAGGAGACGACGGCCGACACCGCCGTGGTTACTGGTCCCATTAGCGGCGAGAACCACCCGTTCGTCGAGCATTTTAAGTTCGTCAAGGCGCTTGAGGGGGAGGGCCAGGTCGCACGCCAGACCATTCCGGCGCCGATCCAGACGTTCTCTGAGGTCACGCTCGATCGCTGCGACGGCCAGCAGGAGAGCCTGCGCGCTGTCTATAAGACCGATGAGGAACTTGCCGACGCCATTGCGGCCGCTTATCGCACGGTGATCGCCGACCTGTACGCAGCAGGCTGCCGCAACATCCAATTTGATGACTGCACCTGGGGCATCTATTGCGATACCGACTTTGTGTCCAAGACCGGCATGAGCCCGGTTGACCTGCAAAAGGTGAGCGAGCTGGGCGTGGCGCTCAACAATGCCGCCATCGCGGGCAAGCCCGACGATCTGGTTATCAACACGCACGTGTGCCGCGGCAACTATCACTCCACGTATGCCTTCGAGGGTGGTTACGATCCCATTGCGCCGTACCTGTTCGCACATGAGAACGTCGACGCGTTCTACCTTGAGTTCGATACGCCACGCGCCGGTGGCTTTGAGCCGCTCAAGTACGTTGCTCCCGGCAAGAAGGTCGTGCTGGGCCTGGTGACCACCAAGGCGGCTGAGCTTGAGGACGAGGACGTTATCGTCGAACGTATCCACGAGGCCGCAAAGTATGTGCCGCTCGAGAACCTGTACCTGTCGCCCCAGTGCGGCTTTGCCAGCTGCGAGATTGGCAACAAGCTGACCGAGGACGAACAGTGGGCAAAGATCGCGCTGGTCAAGCGCATTGCTGAGCGCGTTTGGAAGTAACGTTACCGCTTGCAGGTGACGGCGCGCGCGAGACATGGTGTATCACGTACAATGGTTCGGATCGTATCGTTCGGGCAGGTTATCCGATATGCCTGATCGCCCTTCCATCATGAAAGGACTTCCATGTCCCAATCCTCGACGCCCGCCGTCACCGATGCCATCTACGACGCATCGTCGCTCGGCCGCCCGCGCATGTTCGTGTTGGGTTTGCAACACATGTTTGCGATGTTCGGAGCAACGGTGCTCGTGCCCGTGCTCACCGGCCTTTCCGTTTCGGCGACGCTTCTGTTCGCCGGCATCGGCACGCTGCTGTTTCATTTTCTATCGCGCGGTAAGGTGCCTGCGTTCCTGGGCTCGTCGTTTGCCTTTATCGCGGGTTATGCCGCCATTGCGCCCAACGGCGAGGCCGAGCTTTTGCCCTACGCCTGCCTGGGCGTTGCCTGCGCCGGTCTGCTCTATCCGGTGCTCGCGGCCCTGTTCCGTGCCTTTGGCGCCAAGCGTGTCATGCGCTTCTTTCCGCCGGTGGTGACCGGTCCCATCGTCATTTCCATCGGCCTGATCCTAGCGAGCTCTGCCATTGCCAACTGCCAGACCAATTGGCTTGTTGCCGTTGTCGCTGTGGCCGTCATCGTCATCTGCAATATTTGGGGCCGCGGCATGGTCAAGATCGTGCCGATCCTGCTGGGCGTCGTGGTGAGCTATACCGTTGCGGCCGCGTTGGGTGAGGTCGATTTTTCGGGCGTTGCCGCCGCTCCGTGGGTCGGTCTGCCCATCGTGTGGGACAACACCGTGTTTGCGCTCTTTGGCCCGCAGTTCGATAGCGGTCTTGCCACGACGGCCATCATCACCATCATGCCGCTGGCCTTTGCAACTATGATCGAGCATATCGGCGATATCTCCGCCATTGGCTCTACCTGCGAACGCAATTACATTGCCGATCCCGGTCTGCACCGTACCCTGCTCGGCGATGGCCTGGCGACCATCTTGGCATCGCTCTTTGGCGCCCCCGCCAATACGACGTATGGCGAGAACACCGGCGTGCTTGCCTTGACGCGTGTGTTCGACCCGCGTGTGATTCGCATTGCCGCCTGCTGCGCCATTGTGCTTTCGTTCTGCCCCAAGTTTGCTGCGGTGATTGCCGCCATGCCGGCGTGCGTTATCGGCGGTGTGTCACTCGTGCTCTACGGCATGATCAGCGCCGTTGGCGTGCGTAACCTCATCGAGAATCAGGTTGATTTCCAGAACAACCGCAACGTGCTGGTGGCGGCTCTGGTGCTCGTGCTTTCGCTCGGCATTGCCTACAGTACCGCCGGTGCCATCGTGCTGGAGCTGGGCGGCGTGACGATTTCGCTTTCGGGCCTTGCCGTGGGCTCGCTGGTGGGCATTGTGCTCAACGCCATCCTGCCCGGTAATGACTTTGAGTTCGATACTTCCGAGCTTGAGGAGACTGCTGAATAGTAGCTGCGTTCAGCCAAATTAAAAATGGCGTCCATGCGTATGTACGCGTGGACGCCATTTTTAATGCGTCAGTATCCAGTGGATGCCGCGCGCCATGCGCAGGTCAGTTTGGGCAAAGTGATTGCCGGGGTTGAGCTCCAGCGTTGTTGGAATGTCACGCTCGATAAACAGCTCTTCCATCGCACGCGTATCGTCGAGTACGTGCCGCATCATGCGGTTGGGCGTCTTGGTTTCCTTTTTACCGAGCGACAGATAGGCGGCGTCGGGCGTGGCTGTCATCGTGCGCTCGCGCGCGTAGTCGATAAAGCCGGGGAACCACAGCGACCCCGATGCACTTGCCGCGCGCTCAAAGACATCTGTTTGCCAAAGTGCCCACAGTGAAAAAAGACCCGCCAACGAGTAGCCGGCAATGCCGCGCCAGGTGGGCGGGCAGGGAAGTGATGATTCGGCCTCTGGGATTATCTGATTCAGCAGCTCATCGAGAAACTCAGACGCCTGTCCGCCAAAGGGCTCGGCATCTCGTATAGTTCCGTCGCATTCCCAGGGGCTCAGCTCGCGATTCCAATCGAGTCCTCCAATGGCGGCAAGGGTGAAGGGCGGGCAGTCGAGCTCTCGGCAGCGCTCGTAGACTTCACTACCGTCGCCCATAACCACGGGAAGGTAGATGACGGGCGCGCCTTCCACACACTCTGAATAAACGGTTATCTGCTTATGATGCGCTTCCAAGGCAGGCTTCTCTCGGTGTTGTGATATTGACAGCCTCAATTGTCGCACGCTGGCGCGGGGGCAGACGCTAAAAGAAAGGCGCGGAGCCGCTCGATGCGACTCCGCGCCTTGATGTTCTGCTTTAGCAGACTATGCCGTTACGCCACGAAGAAGTAGACGAGGAAGGCAAGGGCTGCGATCCACATGAGCGGCTTGATCTTGGAGGCCTCGCCCTTAAAGAGCGCGACGATCACGTAGGCGATAAAGCCCAGGCCAATGCCGGCAGAGATGGAGTAGGTGAAGGGCACG
>DBFAHJ010000161.1:0-14861 GCA_048227095.1 Collinsella aerofaciens
CCCATCGAAACACATCTCCACCGTTCCTTCAACTGGGAAAACGGCGCCCCCGGGGCCCGGATGGGGCCTCGGGGGCGTTCGGCTAGCTGCGGGAACGGCCTGTCCGCCTAATGTGTTCGGCTGAGATCGGAAATCAACCAACAATCGTTCGGATTAACAGGGATAGTGTTTAGTGGTAGCGCGGCATTGTTAAACAAATTTGGATACAGATGAATTTTATTTAATAGGGATCTAGTTTTACTAAACAAAATCGAACGATGCTGATCGCACGAGCGGGCACACCGATTGACTATCAATCACGTTTACTCGGAGAAACCCGAGTCGGTTTTGTCCGAGTAAGTTTGAATAGCGGATCGAAATTGCTATGTTCGCATGGCGATGACAGACATGGTTTTCATAATGACAGATATAGTTGACATCTTCTGATAGATGCAATATATTTCTGTCATGTTGCAACGGATATCTGTCCACATTTACGAAAGGAGCTCCATGCCGGGTAAGAAAAACCTTCGCATGAAGGCGGCGCGCGCGGCGGCTGGCCTTTCGCAAGCCGACTTGGCCCAGGCCGTGGGCGTTACGCGCCAGACTATCGGTCTTATCGAGGCGGGCGGCTACAACCCCACGCTCAATTTGTGCGTGGCAATCTGTAAGGCGCTGCGCGTTACGTTGAACGACTTGTTTTGGGAAGACGAGAGCGACGTCGACCCTGACGCTCTTTAGGAGTTCACTATGAAATTTGAAGATCTGAAAATCGTGCAAAAGTGGCGTGAATATGCCGGCCCAAAGGACGAGCGCCTGGAGGCGGAAAGCGCAAAGATCTACAAGATTGGTTTCGTGCTGCTTTCGTTTGGCATGTTGATGATCTTTTTCTACCAGTTTATAGCTCGACAGGTTGCGTGGGTTCACAGCGACGCCAGTGAAATGCCGCATGGCTTTGCAACGCCGTTCGAGGTAGCCATGTATTTGTGGCTCGTTCTCGTGATGTTGATTTGCGCAGGACTGCAAACGCGGAAGGGCTATGTCGACACCAATCGTTTTGGGCAAACCGAGTATCTTCCTGTTGGATATTTCCTGCTTCTCAGCGGTCTTAGCGGCGCCGCGTTCGCGCTTGTTATTGCCGCAATGCGCTGCATCGCTGAGGCGCAGATCGTACCGCTCGAAAGCGTCTTTTGGTTGGCGAACCTGGCCACGGGCGTGTTCTGCGGTGCGACGATTTTCGCGGCCACGTTTGCTGGCCTGTGCGCAACGTTTTTCACGGCGAAAAGGCGCCGTGCCAAGCTCGAGGCAGAACTCGACTCCACTGACGATATCTAATGCGAAATGGGCTGGCTCTGGGTATCCAGAACCAGCCCATTTGATGTTCGACGAGCCGAGTCGGCGTCTCTCACAAAAGTAACTAGGAGCTAGTGAGGCTTATCCGAATTGGCCTCATTGGCGGTGTCGATTTCGAGCGCCGTGCGGCGGGCACTGTAGGCGACGAGGCCGGCGCCTGCCGCGGCGAGTGCTGCAGCGGCTGCCGTGAGGGGAGCGTTGGCATCGCCCGTGCCCGCAAGCGCGCCCGCTTTTCCGGAGCGCTTGTTATTGCCGTGGTCCTTGCCACTGCCGGAGCTGCTTCCGCCGGAGCCGCCGCCCTCGTCAGTACCGCCGCCACTTGAGCCACCATCGCCGTCCGCCGTCATCGGGGCGTCGTGAAGCCCTGTGGCGTCCGCGCTGTCGCATACGCCGACCTGAACTTCTGAGCGTTCGCATGCCGCGTCGGGCACGTGGAGCTCGTGCAGTACAGCACCCAGCGCCGAGTTCGCGCCCGGTCGAATTTCCTCGAGCGTTACGGGATCGAGCGCCACCAGATTACGCGCCTTCGCATACAGCGTTACGCGTTTGCCCACTTCGTCGCTCCAACTCTCGGGGATGGCGAAGCTCATACGGAACTGTGCCGTGCAACCCGGTGCCAGCACGGCGTTGCCGTTGTCGGCTACCAGCGGGTGCGTTGCAAAACGTGCGCCCAGCGTCTCGAGCGCGTACTTCACGTGTGCCATATCGTTGGCCGAAGCGTCCTCGGCAAGCTCTGGATCGTAGATCGAAGCCATGCGTGCGTTCACTCCGAATCCGATGGATGCGCTGGAGAACGGCTGGCTGGAGCCCTCTCGGTACAGATCGATCGTGCCGGCGGTCAGTAAGGTGTTGCCGTCGTTTCGCACCGTGACCATGAAGGATTCGCCTGCTGCTCCGGGCACCACCGCGCCCGAGGTAGCGACCGCGCCCGTCGGAGTGGCACACGCCACCAAGGGCACTTCGATGCCGTGCAGCTCTGCCTCGCTCTTCTCCGCGCTCACAATGTGCGTGGCGAGTGCGGAGAGCATGCCTCCCGACGTCAAAAATGTCGTTATCTGATCGACGGGATGGTCCAGCTCGCACATCACGAACGGCTCCGTGAACAGATCGCCCGCCAAGGTGCTGGCGAAGATGCGGAAGTGCTTGCCCATCACTGCAACCGGGTTGCCTTCTTCGTCGTAGGTTTGTCCCACCTTGCCATCGGTGTTCTCTACATAGAGCACGCACCTGCCGTTGTTGCTTACGCTAAACGATGCCGGGCCACAGCCTGCGGCACCCACGGGCTGCGTTGCAAATGCCGATGCGCCTCGCGTCCACGTAACATGCTGCAGCTGCTCGTTGACAGTTGCCAAAAAGCCCGTGTGCTGCGGCCACGGCACCGCGTGGGGTACTGTGGCATCTGGCGACATAACGCCCCAGCCCGCGATGGACTGGCCGATCACGGCGTACGATGCGCAGCCGCAACCGTCTGCGGTCTCGTATGCAACGGGCACCACCATTTTGCCGTTGATATTCTCGGGCTCACCCAGCTCGATACTCGACGGTGCTTGCGGAAAGCGGAGAACTTGGCGGAACGTCAGGCTGTCGCCCGAAACGTCCGACCATAGGGTAAAGCACTCCAGCGCAACCTCAGCCTCGCTGCCGAGCGCCTTTTCTGCGGTGGTCCCGCGGCGGTGGAGGTAAGCGCCCGACAGACGTCCGTCGACCAGCGCCTTGCCCACCGTGATGCGTGGGCACTGCAGACAATGGTGGCCATCCTCCTGAAGGCGGTCGCGCGAGATGCTGCGCCATGACGTGTGCGATACCACGCGGGTCTCGTCATTACTTATGCGCAGACGCACAACGGACAGTATGCCGGCTGTGCTTGCCGTATCGAAAAGGGTGTTGTCGCCGTCGGGGCGCTCGCCCGAGACCAACAGCACGTAGGCGTCCTGGTTTCCTCTTCCGTCCGTATATTCCACCACGTCGAAGTCGTAATCGTATATGCCGTCGCGCTCCACGTCGCCCTCACCAAACCCAAGGGGAAAGTCCACGGGCATGGGGGCGGACCACGTGCCGTTTGCCTTTGTGTGCACCACCAGACGCGAGCGGCCATTGTCGCCGTAGCGCACCGAGGCGATACGGAACAGGCATTCTACGCCGGCAATCATCGCCAGCTTCATGTGGGCTTCGCTGAGCACGCCAGCAAACAGCACGTTGTCGCTCGAGGGCTTGATGCCGCCACGCTCGTCCTCCGATACACCAGCAGAATTGGCGTTGGGGTCCGCAGCGGCGTCCTTCGCCTGCCCGATATAGGTGTACTTATACATCGACGCGGCGTTTTCGTCGTTCTCTATCAGTGCATGGACGAAATGCTCGATCTGTCCCGTGTCGTCGCTTTCTGCATCCGCCTCGAGCTCAATGCGCGTGACCGCTTGATCCCAATCGCGTACGGTAGGCGCGACGTTTACGCCATCGGCCTTAACCTCGGCGCGTGCGAGCAGCTCGGCGTTGGTGACGATGGTGGCCGATGCGATAAATTGCGGCACGCCGCCCGCCTCGATGTTGCTGGGCGTGCCGAAGCGGGCATCCAACGTGTAAGGCGTATCTCTACCCAATGCGAGCTCAGAGCGCTGGAGCACATACTGGTTGCCATTGTTCACCGACATATTCCACGAATCGAGGAGTGTGGGCCACGACCCCGACCAAGCCTTGGTGGTCCACTTGAACATTACGAACTGGAGTATCACATCGACATCGACGTCTGCACCTACGCGCAGTCGCGGAAGCTGGTGTCCATCTGCCTTCTCGTACCCAATGAACAGCGTGAGGGATGCGGTGCCGCGCACGGCAGACGAAGCGACGCCTGCAACGCCGGCGCCAAAGGTGACGGCAAGCCCGATCTGGATGGTGAACGAGCCCGAGGTGTTTGAATAGTCGAGCGAAATGTTTTTAAAAAACGCCGCGCCGCTGCCGTGCGTGTGGGCACCCACGGCGAGCGCCAGCTTCGCTAGCACCCAGGGATTGACGTTTAGGAAAAACGGCACCGGTCCTAGGGTAAACTGCTCGGTCCAATTGAGGTCGGTTCTTACTTGGAAGAGTGCCTTAATATTGCCGTATGCGGGGTCGTTGTTGTTGCCCCAGGTTTTGCCCACCCAATCGTAGGCGAGCGAGCCGTACAGCTGTGTGGCGATATCCATCGTGAACAGCAGCGTGCAATGGTGGCGAAGGAGCTTAGTGTTTCTTGGATCGGTTCCCGAACCGGCACTCATGCTCTTGTACTGATTCCACTTCCCCTCCATCTCGTCGAGGTAGCGGTTTGCCTGCTTAGCGCCCGACTCGCGCGGCGATTTCTTCCAGTATTCCGAATCAGGATTGCCCGAATCGTTCATATAGCTGGCTGGTTTGTATCCTCCGCCAAACAGCACGTACCCGGCAAACGAGAAATCGAAGAGGATCGGAAATGTGGGCATCCAACACGTGAACTTATTACCACCGATGCCGGGAAACGCCGCGGGGAAATCAAACGGAGTGATCTCTTGGTCCATGGTGGTGGGGACGATAGTGGTCGAGCCCGATTCTGCCTTTGCGGCCGGCGCAGTGACAACGGCCATGGGGGAGGAGAGCGTGTAGGTTTTGCCCCGATAGTCGAGGACAAAGCACAGCTTGCAGCCTTCTTCCAGAAGGTCCGATGCCGCATCGAGGAACTTGTCTTCGAGTGTGAACGTCGCCAGATTATCCGCACCCGATGCGCTGGCCTTGACTTGGCCAATCTGCGTGACGGTTTCGGGTGAGCTGCCCGCGGCAGGCGTCACTTTGTTGATGTGCAGCGTTGCCTGTCCACCCTGTGGCAGATGTGCCTGCACGGTAAAGGCGTGCGTATCGGGCTGCTCGTTTGCCGTGTCGTTCTTCGGCAATGCCATGAACGTGGCTTCAGCGTATTGGATGTCCCATTCGTCGAATGTGAGCTGGCGGAAGTACGGCTCGCCGTCGGAAAGCGGACGCGTGGGCGCGGTTATGGCGGTGCCGCCCTGGATACGCGCAAGGGGAATCTCGACATCACGGTAGTCCGCCGTGCTAATGGAGATACCGCCGTTAAAGTCGTACGCGTCGAGAAGCGTCGCCTCGTCCACGTAGCCTTCCGAAAGCGGCGCGACCTCAAAGATGGCCGTGCCTTCGTCATCGGTCGTAGCGGTGAGCCGCTTGCCTGCGGCGTAGCGCGATGTGAGCGTGACCTGGGCACCCGTGATGGGCGTATTCTTGTTGGCGACGTCGACCACGACCACACCGAACATGGTGCGCGAGAGCACCAAGACCTTGAAGGGATCATCTTCGTCGGCGTATGCCTCGGTGGGGGCGAACGGCAGCAGGAATGCATTTTTGCTTCCCGGCACGCGAGACAGCATGATGCCTGCCAACGAGGATGCTCCGGCAACAAGTAACGAACGGCGATCAAGCATCTTTGGCTCCCATCCCGCAGGTATCGGTGGAAATAATCCAATTTTGCGAGAAGGTCCCCCGTGGCGGTAGTGCCGTTCAAGGGTCAAAATGTCCAAATTGATTGAGCGAAGCGCCGGGTTCCGGAACGCGTTCGATGCGCTTGGCAGCCCGGTTGCTAACGCAACATATGCGCGACCAGCTCGGCGCGTGTGCCGATGCCAAGCTTTGCGTATACGCCGGATAGGCGGTTTTTGACGGTGCCCGGCGATACTCCCATATGGCGTGCGATTTCGGCGTTGGTCCACCCGCGACAGGCGAGCATGGCCATGGTGAATTCCGTGGTCGTCAGATCGTCGGCCACGTCCTCGCCCGAATCGGGGTTGTGGATGCGCCGCCAGCCGTAGCTGAATCGATACGTAATCTCGATGATGCGCGCGAAGTCGTCAGGGTATTGCGTTTTTAGGCATGCCTCGATAAGCCCCTGTAAAAGGCCGTGATGCTCGCCAATGAGCTCAATAAGGCCGTCGGGACGCGCAATGTTCCAAGCAACTCCGAAGTGCGTTTTTGCGGCGTCGATGTCCTTGAGGCTCATGCATGCCATGGAAGCTGCCAGGTGCAGGAACAGTTCCGAGATCGGATAGCTCCCTTGTTTCATGATCAGGGCGTTTTCCGCCATGCCCAGACTGCGGCCATATTCGCCGCGCAGGTACAGGGCATGCGCCATCACGTAGCTGGCGAACAGGCGCAGGCCTTCGGGCAAATGCGCCGCAAGTGGATAAAACTCTTCGGCAGAATACGGGGAAGGCAAGTGCAGCAGGACACTCGCGGCCGAGGCGAACAGGATATGCGTGGCGTGGACGGCGGGCGATTCCTCGTCAGTTGGCGTATCGAGGATGCCAGCAAGGCACCGGCGGGCGTCGGCGATACGGTTGAGCGATAGACTGGCGTATCCGCAGATAAAGCATGCGGAATAGCGCAGCGCGGGATCGGTGGCGTCAACATAGGGGCGCGCCGTCTTGGCAGCGAGGGTGGCCTGTCCGCGAAAGTACAGCGCTTCTGCCGTGGCAATGGCGCGCGAATCGGGGTCGGAAATGCTTGCAACCGCAGCGTCAATCTGCCCCGGCACAAAGGCGGTGCACATCAACGGCATGGGAACGCATGGGTAGCCATCGCAGTCCATCTTCCATCTCCCAACAGCTGGCAACAATGCAGCAATTGTACTCCTGTTGCTCGGGACCGGAATTTGTGGGTATCGCCTACGATTATGCCGAACGTATAAAGGAAGAGTCTATTGGCGATGCTCCCAAGGTGGCTACTGAAGCCTAGCTGACCTCGACATTAGGAAAAATTACCGCCCCTACAAAAAGCTCTGTCGCAGCGATGGGAAACGCATCTTCTGGGCATTCCGGCGTCTCCAGCCCAGCGCTGGACTGCTGCTGTCGCCTGCGCGTTGGCGAGCGAGGCGTGGGGACCGTCCGGCGACCAGCGGTGACGGGCGAGCCCTGCCGCGTGTGTGGGCCTCCATCGGCGTAGACCCATGACCCCCATGGCATCGGAGAAGTCCACCATGACGTCCAGGACCTTACCGTCCGGCATGTCCAGCCTAGTGGCTCTCTTGATTCCGAGGTCGAAGGGGGCGTTGTGCAAGGCATATGGGGCCGAGTGGAAGTGGATCAAAAGAGCGTTACTTGACGTTTCATGCATAATGCCAACCGTCCCGCGACATCACGTTCGCAGCGCGCAGGGGCCGGAGAACCTTCGCGATGAGAGTTGACGTCTAATACCTTGCATCGTATAGTGTGTATAGCACAGTATATGACGAGAGGAGGTGTGCGGATGGAGGCACAGATGAAGCGCGGCTTCCTGGAGGCCTGCGTGCTCGCGGCCGTCTCCGGCGAGGAGTCCTACGGCTACCAGATCGTGAAGGACGTACCGGCGAGCATGGGGCTCACGGAGTCGACGCTCTACCCGCTGCTCAAGCGCCTGGAGAAGGCCGGGTGCATCACGGCGCGCTCCGCCGAGCACAACGGGCGGCTGCGCCGGTACTACCGCATCACGGACGATGGGCGAGCGCGCATCGAGGAGTTCCTGGCCGAGTGGCCGTCCGTACGGGAGATTTACGCATACGTTGAGGGGGCGCACCATGACGCGTGATGAGTTTCTGGGCCGGTTGGGCGAGCTGCTCGCCTGTCTGCCGGCCGAGCAGGTGGAGGAGACCAAGGCGTTCTATGCGGAGGCCATCGCCGATCGCATGGAGGACGGTATGAGCGAGGAGGAGGCCGTGGCCGCCATGGGCACGCCCGGCGAGGTGGCGGAGGCCACGCTCGACGACCTGCCCGCCGTGCCGCGCGCGATCGCGAGGACGCGCCAGCGCAGCACCGCGCTGCTGTGGGTGCTGACCATCGTGGGCTCCCCGGTGTGGGTGCCGCTGCTCGCCGCCTTCGCCGCCGTGGTCGTCACGGTCTATATCTGCATCTGGGTGCTGGCGCTCTGCGTGTGGATCGTCGCGGCGGCACTCGGGGGCGTGGGCGTAGTTGAGCTCCTGTTTGCCGTAAGCGGCGTCACCATCGGCCACTTCCCGTACGCCCTCGCCTCGGCGGGCGTGGGGCTCGGCCTCGTCGGCGTGGCGCTCTTCGTTGGTGCTGGCGCTTGGGCCGCCTCAAAACAAATTGCGCGCCTCTCGGCGCTCTGGGCGAGGAAGGCCGCCTCGCCCTTCTGGAAGGGTAAGGGCGAGAAGGGCGGCGCTGCCGCGCATCTCGCGGCGTAGAAAGGAGTGAGTACCATGACCAGCGCGAAGAAGATCTACCTCGCCGTGGCGGGCGGGCTCGTTGCCGCGGGTGTTGTCCTCGCGGGCATTGGCTTTATCGCTTCGGGCTTCGACCCGGCCGTGTTCACAACCCATATCGACACGCGCGACAGCACCATCGTGCTCGGCGGCGTCGAGGTGGACGACCCGATGGGCCTCCCCCTCATCGAGCAGCTCGCCAATCTGGGCGAGATCGACACCTCCGGCGTCGCGGATCCCGCCGCGCCCTAGGCGCAGCGAGCCCGGGCGCTCTGCCCGCCAAGCTGCGTAAGCCGGCGAAACCCGAACCTCAACCTCTACGCAACTGGCCCCAAGCCTGCGCCGATTCGCTCTCAGCGCCGCGCGAGGGCCCGTGACGCATGCCCAAAAAGGTACGAGGAGAAAGGAACGCGATGACGACAACCACGCCCTTCCGCCTTCACGGGGCCACGCAGGACCGGAAGCGACTGGGCCGTGCGGTGGGGCTGTGCTTGGATTGGCTACACTGATATGGACAGTTCCGTGAGGGGCGCGAGAGACGGGACTCTGGGGAGATCTTCGAGGAGGAGTGTCTCGACTGGAAGTGCGGGTTCAGTGGAGCATTAACCTAAACCCTGTCTCTCTTGCTTTTTCTGATTTGTTGAGAAGCCGGCATTTGGGGGCATTTTGGATAGCGAACAGTTCAAACAAGAAGCTGAGAAAATAGAACAAAGCCTGAGTGCCTTGAGAGTCGCCGAGCGCAATGCAGTGATTCCCTTCATGAACGGCGACTTTACCCAATGGGATCTATATCTGGCATCCTCCTCTGAGTATGCGATGAGACTGATAGACGGATTCATCTCCATGCTCGAGTCGAGGAATCTTGTTTGCGTCGCCCAGCTTCTCCGCGCACAGGTTGGAGTCTGCCTGCGGACATTCGCATTATTCGCCGCCGAAGACCAGGATGACTTTCTCAAGCAGGTGTTTCAAGGTGTGCCTGTGAACAAGCTGAAAGATTTCTCGGGTGAGAAGATGTCCGATGGAAGACTTCAAGACTTACTCGAGAAGTTCGATCCAAAGGTAAAAGATGTATACAAGGTGACGTCTGGATTCGTCCACTTCTCCACTGATATTCTGCCGAGCATGGGTGCGCCTGGGGAGGGCTATGAGGTCGAGTTTAATTTTGGAGCCGAGCCCAACGAGAGAAGCAATGCGCCTCTCGTGGAATGCGGCAAGGCGTTCTGCCACTATGTCGACCTGCATCTCCAGATGCTCCATAAGGTGATTGCTTCGGATGAATGGTATGCCGATCGATTCCGTATCGATTCCGATGGTCCTGCAGACGAGGCCTCGAAAAGCGAGAAGGTGTAGGTCGAACGCATTGACGCTGCCTTGACAGCATCCCGATATGATAACGAATGGGAGGTTCCCTGCGAAATGTGCGCCTCTGTATATTCTCGCTAGGACGCCCTCGACCGATAAGGCATCGTTGAGTTCAATTTGAGTTCAGCTCGGGTGCCTGAAAATCGCCCAACTCTGATAAAAGGGGAGACGACGGTACACCACGTAGACGAGAGGCTATGGAAGTGCACGATTTGATTATATTGGCGCGCTAAACCGCCCCGCTGCCCAACTTGAACTCCGCTCACGCGTGTATGGGGCTGCGAGAGGTAACGGCCTGCGGCCTCCTTTGTGTGCTCGATGATATCTTCGAGCATGCCGGGCATGGCGGAGACATTCGCTGCAATCCAGCCGTGTTCAAGCGCCGTTTCGGATAGGAGCGAGAGGGGGCTGTCTTGCCCGTTTCCCTTGCACCCGTAAAGATGGTTGACAGTTTGGGGCCTCCCGTGTCTTTAGCTTTTACCGCGCTAGATGCCTCATGGAAACTGTTGGACTTTAATCAGACAGACCCAGCATGTCGTTTTCCTCCATGAGGACATCGGCTAAAACCGCAACACCTATGCTTGTTTAAGCAAACCTCCTGATAGTCGTGGAGCTGCTGTAGCCCGACATGCAGGACATCGCTCGGCTTAAACACCGGATGCCGCATCCGCGAAACGAGTTGCGGTGCACCCTGTTCCAAAAGGCTGCCAAGTACCATGGCGTGAGCGTTGGGGTAGCCATCATTCAGCGTGGATACATCCGGATGCGCATAGATCCAGACGATTCCAACGTTCTCGTATTTCCCGTGCAGGTAATCGAAGAGGGCAGGCGACACCATACAGTTGCCGCCGACGGTCACGACTCTGTCGGGGTTTTCTGCCGCAAGCTTCCTCTGCGCATCCTGAATCCCCGCCAGGACTTCGTCCTCGGCATAGATGCGAACTTGCCTCCCATTTCTCGTGTCCAAGTTTTGGGACGCGTTTCACAATGTCGAGTGGGACTCCTGGACAGTCGGATCACGTGGTGGCCCCCTTTGAGAGGGTCACGAGCATCACGGTCCCGTTCTCGGAACTTGTTTCGACCTCCACTGTGCCACCGTGAAGAGCTGCAATCTCCCAAACGAGCGCTAGTCCGAGTCCTGCGCCGCCGTATGCCCTGCTGCGGGATTTGTCTAGACGAAAGAACGGTTGGAAGATGCTCTCACGGTACTGCTTGGGTATTCCCGGGCCCTGGTCCTCGACTCGCAGGAACACGTGGCTGTCGTTGTCGCAGATGGAGACGGTAACGCTCGAGTCGGTGCGGCTATAGCGGATAGCGTTTTCGGCCAGGTTAAACACCAGCCGATAGAGGAGCGTGTCGCTCCCGATTACTAGAGCGTCTCCAGCACAATTGAGGGCTATGCCCCTTTTTTCGGCAAGTGGCGCAAGGTCGGTGAGGACCTCTTCGGACAAGGGGCCAAGCTCCACATCGTCCTCGCAAGGAACGCTGCGGAGCTCACTCATCTCGAGCAATACCTTGGTCATTCGAGACATGCGCTCGGTTTGTTCTTGTAGCAGGTCGAGCAGCTCGGCTGTTTCGGGTTGCAAACCGGAGTGTTCGGAGATGAATAGTTCAATCTGTGCTTGCATAAGGGCGAGCGGGGTGCGCAGCTCGTGTGCGGCGTTGCCTGTAAACTGACGCTGTGCAGAGAACCCTTCGCCAAGACGGGCGATCATATCGTTGAAAGAGGCGCTGCATCGTTGTAGCTCGGTGGGCACATCTTCACTGAGTCTGATTTCGCTTAGGTTGTCAGGCTGCACGCGCTCTACCTGGGCGGCGAAATCCCGTAGCGGTTTGAGTGCACGGCCGCTCACAAAGTATGCCAGCGCGCCGCCAAGGAGTGTGACTCCAGCCGTGATGTACCAGGCTGTCGTGCCAAAAGACTCCTGTGCGTCGTTTACGACGATCGTGACCCTGTCATCGGGGACCGCTTTCGTCGGGTCGAACGCCTGGGGCGAATCTTCGCCGGTTGCGTTAAAGGCCGAGATGTTACTGCCGATGGCATCCATGTAGCGCATGCCCGTATAGCCGACCAGGCAGTTCGTCAGCACGCATGCCGCACACGTGAGCAGTGCCGTCATAATCGTTATGCGCCATTGCAGCGAAAGCCTTTTCATTCACTGTCCTCCATAACGTAGCCCTCTCCAATCCGATTGCGAATCGGGTCGTATCCCAAAGCGCTGCGCAACTTTTTTCGGAGCGACGAGATATGAACGCGGGTTGCGTTGCTAAAGCTGTTCACGCTGCTATCCCAAACGTGCTCGATAAGCTCCTCTTGGCTTACCGGTCGCCCCTGATTAAGCATCAGGTATTCCAAGATTCCCGTTTCCTTGCGTGTAAGAGATAGAGCTTCACTGTCCACGGAAGCGATGCGCGCCTTGGTGTCAAAGCTGAGCTTTCTGCAGGTTAATACTATGTCGCTTTGTGCGAAGCGCCTGAGGGTAAGGCTGCGGATCCTTGCCGCAAGTTCGTCCAGATGAAACGGCTTGGTAAGGTAATCGTTGGCGCCGGCATCGAGTCCGGCGACTTTATCGGATACTTCGCCACGCGCGGACAGAATCAGTACCTTGGTCTCGCAATCGGTTTTCCTAAGTTCCCTGAGCACGGTCATGCCGTCGACATGGGGAAGATTGAGGTCGAGTACCACGAGGTCAAAGACTTCGATGCCCAGCAGGTCGAGCGCCTCCCGTCCATCGTGACAGCAGTCGACGCTGTACGCCAAGTTTCGCAAGCTGCGCGCGATTGCATCGCACAGTGCTCGCTCGTCTTCGACGATCAAAATACGCATAACAGTCTCCTTGCACATTCCAAATCGCGCTTAACACGGATTTTATAGCCGATATGGTCCAATGGTCGCGTAACGAAAGGAGTGGTCAGGTTGTTCAAAGCGGTAAAACCCGTGGTACAGGTCGCTTTGTTGATCGTCGGAATTGCCATGGTGTGCTTTGGTGTTATGCGTGGCGAGGCGGATGCCGTGCTGGCCAAAGCGATTAGGCTGTGCTTGGAGTGTATCGGAATTGGATAAAAGAGAAAACACTGCGTCGCATGTTTTGGCCCGATTTCGCGGATTCATTCAGGCGGCGGCAACGCTCATCACCAACATTCACCTGCCAAACTTTGCCAAAGGCGGCATCTATCAGGGCGCGGGGAAAACAGTCTGCGTACCTGGACTTAATTGCTATTCGTGCCCCGCGGCATCGGGTGCGTGCCCCATCGGGTCGTTCCAGTCGGTGGTAGGTTCATCCAAGTTCAACTTTTCTTACTACGTCACCGGTACGCTCATTTTGCTCGGTGTGCTGCTGGGACGCTTTGTATGCGGCTTTCTGTGCCCGTTTGGCTGGCTGCAGGAGCTGCTTCATAAGATTCCCGGCAAAAAGCTTTCCACGAAAAAGCTTAAGCCG
Organism: Collinsella aerofaciens; assembly: GCA_048227095.1. Classification (GTDB taxonomy): domain Bacteria; phylum Actinomycetota; class Coriobacteriia; order Coriobacteriales; family Coriobacteriaceae; genus Collinsella; species Collinsella aerofaciens_CF. The sequence continues at coordinate 13,339 of DBFAHJ010000161.1, forward strand.
CTCACGTACATCAAATACGTCGTGCTGCTGTTTGCCGTGGTGCTGCTGCCCGTCTTGGTGGTTAACGATGTGGGGATGGGGGACCCGTTCTTTTGCAAGTACATCTGTCCACAGGGTGTGCTCGAGGGCGCCATTCCGCTGGCCATTGCCAATGCCGGCATTCGATCTGCGTTGGGACATCTCTTTACTTGGAAACTTGTCGTTCTCATTGCCGTGGTAGTGCTGAGTGTTTTGTTCTACTGCCCCTTCTGCAAATGGATTTGCCCGCTCGGCGCATTCTATGCGCTCATGAATAGGGTGTCCTTGTTGGGGATTCAGGTTGACGCGTGCAAATGTGTCTCGTGCGGCAAGTGCTCAAGGGTTTGTCAGATGGACGTTGATGTGGTCCGCGCGCCCAATCATGCCGAATGTATCCGGTGCGGAAAGTGCATCGGGGCCTGTCCTGTCGATGCCATCAGCTATCGCTATGGCCTGGATGTGTCGGCGGAAAAGCTTCCCTTGACCGCCGATAAAAAGTAAACAAGCTTCGACAAAACGGAGGAATGACTATGAAGCTTTCTAAGATTGCGGCCCTGTTTATGGTGCCGGTATTGGCCTTGTGCCTTGTGGCATGTTCGGCGCCCGGTGGCAATGCGAGCGAATCTGCGAGCTCCGATCCTAAGATCGCAGAACTCACTGCGCAGAAGCCGGCCAATGCTGACGAGGCCGCCGAGTTGTATGCAAAACTCATGCAGAAGGAGAACGAGATCTTTTCGAGTGATAACGCGCTGTGGGAAAAGGTATTCAATGCGGCAAATAAAGACTCGACAATGATTGAGGACGGCAGCAATTACGGCGATTTCTTGCTCAAGACCATCGACGGCGCCAAGGATGAGTTTACGGCGGATGAGCTTAAGACGCTCAAGGCCGGTGCGCAGCAGATCAAGGAAATCGAGGACAAGCTCGAGAGCTTGGAGAAGGAGTTCCCCGGCTGTGGAAGCACGCCGAGCGCAGGCGAGAGCGTCGACGCTTCGACCGCTGGCATGACGGCTGGTGCCAATGCTTCGAGCGAGGCGACGAAGTTCCCCAGCTTTACGGGCAAGGACCTGGACGGCAACGACGTGAGCAGCGACGAGCTGTTCTCTAAGAACAAGGTTACCGTCATGAATTTCTGGTTCACCACTTGCAAGCCGTGCGTGGGTGAGTTGGGCGATCTTGAGAAACTGAATCAGGAGCTTGCCGAGAAGGGCGGCCAGGTCGTGGGCGTCAATTCCTTTACGCTCGATGGCAACAAGGGCGAGATTGCAGATGCCAAGGACGTGCTGAGCAAGAAGGGCGTGACATATAAGAACATCTGGTTCAAGTCGGATAGCAAGGCCGGTAAGTTTACGTCAAATTTGTTCTCGTTCCCGACAACGTATGTCATCGATCAGAATGGCAACATCGTAGGGGATCCAATCGTGGGAGCCATCAGCTCCGCCGAGCAGCGCGCAGCACTCGACAAGCTTATCGACCAGGCGATTGCGAATAGCGAGCAGTAAAAA
>DBFAHJ010000162.1:0-16795 GCA_048227095.1 Collinsella aerofaciens
GGCGTTCCGTATCTGCTGCATGAGCAGAACTCTGTTCCGGGCCTGGCCAACAAGATGATGAACTCCCACGCCGCCCGCGTGTGCATCTCGGTGCCGGCAGCGCGTTCGGTCTTTGAGCGCGAAGGTGACCCTGACCACGTGCTCATGACCGGCAACCCCGTACGTCGCTCGGTGATCGAGGGCGATCGCGCTCGCGGCCGCAAGGCACTTGGCGTTCCCGAGGACGCTACGCTGCTGCTCGTCTTTGGCGGTTCACTTGGCGCCCAGCACCTCAACGAGCGTGTGGCTTCGCTCAAAAACGAGCTGCTTTCGCGCAAGAACCTCTATGTGTTGCATTCGACGGGTGCCGACGGCTTTGAGGAGACCGAGCGCGCTTTGGCGCTGACGCCCGAGGAGGCGAAGCGTTACCGCGTCCAGCCTTACATCGACAACATGGGCGATATGCTGGCTGCTGCCGATTTGGTGCTCTCGCGTTCGGGCGCATCGAGCGTGGCCGAGATCGCTGCACTCGCCGTGCCTTCGGTGCTCGTGCCGTACCCGCATGCGACGGCCGACCACCAAACCACCAATGCCCGTTATCTGGTCGACGCTGGGGCCGGCGTGCTCTGCGCCGATGCCGATATCGACGGTTCTGCCTTTGCCGATGAACTGCTGCACCTGGTCGATGACGCGGCGGCGCGCGACGCCATGCGTCAGGCGGCGCGTGGTCTGGCCCAGGATAGGGCCGCCGCTCTTCTGGCGGATGCGGTAGAGGGTTTGCGTTAGTTAGACGGGATATCGTCGGTCGCCCTCGCGCTGATGCGGTAGGTGCGGTACAGTTAACGGGTTACAGGCAGTGTTTACGCAAGGAGTACACGAGCACATGGCTGATTCCCAGACTGCAACCTCCGCGCCCGAGTTTAAGAGCGCCCACTTTATCGGTATCGGCGGCGCCGGCATGAGCGGCATCGCCCTCGTTCTGCACGAGCGCGGTTATGCCGTTACCGGCTCCGACCTTAAGACGTCACGTTATATCCGCCAGCTTACCCGCGCTGGTGTGAAGGTGCATGTGGGCCATGAGGCCGCCACGATCGACGAGGTCAAGCCCGACGTGGTTGTTGTCTCCACCGCTATTCCGGAGTCCAACCCTGAACTCGTGCGCGCTCGCGAGCTTGGTATTCCCGTGTGGCCCCGTGCTAAGATGCTCTCTGCTTTGGGCCACGGCTACACCACCGTCGCTGTTGCCGGCACGCATGGCAAGACCACCACGTCTTCGATGTGCGCTACCATGCTCGACCGCATGGGTCTGGATCCGAGCTTCTTGATCGGTGGCATCGTCGAGGGCTATGACACGAACGGCAAGAACGGCTCGGGCGACTACTTTGTCGCCGAGGCCGACGAGTCCGACAGCTCCTTCCTGTTCCTGAACCCCAACGTGGTCATTGTGACCAACGTCGAGGCCGACCACCTCGATCACTACTCGGGTATCGAGGAGATCGAGGCAACTTTCGCCAAATTCATGAGCCTGGTGGGCGAGGACGGCACCGTCATCGTCTGCGGTGAGGACCCGCATCTGGTCGAGCTCGCCAAGTCGACGGGTCGTCACGTGCTTTCCTACGGCTTTGCCGAGGGCAACGACATCGTCTGCATGCACCCGGATGTCAAGGGCATCCAGAGCGACTTTATCGTTCGCTTTGAGGACGGCACTGAGCATGCCGTGGAGATCAAGAGCAATCCCGGTCGCCACAACATGCTCAACGCCACGGCGGTACTCACCGTCGCCCATGTCCTGGGCCTTGACATCGACGCCGCCGCCAAGGCGCTTTCGAGCTTTGAGGGCGTCCGTCGTCGCTTTACCCACGTGGGCGATATCGATGGCATCACCGTGGTCGATGATTACGGCCATCACCCCACCGAGATCAAGGCGACGCTTGCTGCCGCTTCGTCGCTGGGCTACAAGCACGTCGACGTCGTGTTCCAGCCGCACCGCTATTCGCGCCTGCAGGCCCTGTGCGACGACTTTGCCGATGCATTTGCCAATGCCGATAAACTGCTGCTGATTGATGTGTTCTCGGCTGGCGAGATGCCCATTCCGGGTGTCACCTCTAAGATGCTCGCCGATACCGTGCGCGCCAAGCATCCTGGTAAGGAGGTCGTGTATTGCTCCAGCCGTCTTGAGCTTAATCAGGAGCTCGAGCAGATGGTGGGCGAGGGCGACCTGCTGCTCACAATGGGTGCCGGTGACGTTACGACCGTCGGTCCCGAGTTTATCGAGTATCTGACTGCCAAGAAAGACGCTTAAGTCTAATGGGTCTGTTTAACGCCGTCATGGCGCTCTCGGGCATGATCGACACGGATGTGATCGAGGACGAGCGCCTTGCGCGTCATACGAGCTATCGTATCGGCGGCAAGGCCGACCTCTTTGTGACGTGCCATAGCTATCATGCCCTCCGCCGCGCCGTGGCGGTGCTCGATCGCGAGCAGGTGCCGTGGGTCATCGTCGGCAAGGGCTCCAATCTGCTGGTTGCCGATGGCGGTTATCGCGGTGCCGTCATTTCGCTCGGACGTGAGTTTCAGCGCACGGTTGTTGCCGATGACGGTTGTACGCTGACGGTCGGTGCGGGCGTGATGTTTGCGCGCCTGGTCAACGATGCCCTGTCGCGTAGCCTCTCGGGCCTTGAGTTTGCCGTTGGCATCCCCGGGTCGGTCGGCGGTGCGATATCTATGAATGCCGGCACACGGACCGAATGGATTGGCTCGCTGGTTGAGGATGTCGTAACGTTTGACCCGGTATCCGGTATCAAGCATTATGCGGGGTCCGAGATCACTTGGGGCTACCGCGAATGTAGCCTTCCCCGCAATGAGATCATCCTCGAGTGCGTGCTCAAACTTAAACCGGCGCCCAAGGCCGACATTCGCGAGCGCATGGAGCGGTGCCTGACGAGGCGCAAGCGTACACAGCCCATGGGTCGCGCATCCTGCGGGTCGGTCTTTCGCAACCCGCCCGATGCGAGTGTGGGCAAGCTTATCGAGGATTGTGGATTAAAGGGTTTTTCGATTGGCGGCGCGGAAGTTTCGCCCGTTCACGCTAATTTTATCGTTAATAACGGAACTGCCTCGGCCGATGACGTTGCCGCGGTTATCAGACATGTGCACGGAAAGGTGAGGGAGGCGTATGGCATCGAGCTCAGACCGGAAGTTAAATTCCTCGGCTTCTAGAGCATCGAAACCCACCTTCCGCCGCGCCGGAGGGCGTTCCGGCGCGCCTGCCAAACCTCAACGCAATACCGTCGCGCACTCTAAGCCTGTCGGGCATGCTCGACAGACCAGTCGTCCGGTCGTCGGCTCGCAGCTCGGTAATCGTCCGGCTGCAAAAAAGTCCTCGCGTCCCTCGGTGACGTCAAAGTCTGTTATGGGCGCCAAGCCTGCCCGCCCCATGGCAACTCCTAAGCCCTCGACGGGAACTAAAGCGGCGCGTCCAGGTCGCACACTGGGCGCATCGAAACCGCGCTCGCTGACATCGGTGCCGGCTACCGCCAAGAAGCCTTCGGGTAAAAAAGGCGTAAACCCGTTGTCTTCACTTGGGGCGATGGCAAATAAAACATCAGACGCCGCTTCTGTCGTTGCAGGCAAAGGCAAAATCGTGGGCGGGGTTCTGGCCGCCTTGGCCGTGCTCGTCGTCGTTGCCATCGTGGTGATTAACTCTGGATTGTTTACTGCCACTGATATTCAGATTCAAGGCAGCGAGCATGTGACGAAGCACGATGCTATCCAGCTGATCGATTTGCCCGAGGGAACGTCGCTTTTTAACGTCGATCCCGACCAGATTACCGAGGATCTCAAGCAGAACCCGTGGGTCTCGGGCGTGGATGTCCAGCGTCAGTTCCCGCATACGCTCATCATTACGCCGATGGAGCGCAAGGTCATTGCAATTGCCTATATCAGCTCCGATGACCTTGCCTGGGCCATCGGGGATGATGACACCTGGATCGCCCCGCTGTCGACGTCGGTCGAAGTTGACGACCAGGGCAACGTCATCACGACAGGGCAGGGCTCAAATACCCTGACCGGCATTGATGCCGCACTGGCGCTCGCTAAGCACTATGGCGCGGTGTTGTTGACTGATGTCTCGGCGGATGTCGCTCCGGTTTCCGGCCAGGCAGTGAGCTCCAAGGCCGTTAAGGCTGGGTTGGATTATGTGCGTGGTTTTTCGAGCGAGTTCTTGGGACAAGTCAAGGATATTTCCACGCCTTCGGTCGAAGCCATCTCGGCAAACCTCAATAACGGCATTGAAGTGTCGCTGGGCGATTCGGACGATATCGTCAAGAAGGAACGCGTAGTCACCAAGTTGCTTTCGCAGGTAGAGGGCGTAACGTATATCAATGTGCGCTCTCCGGGTAACTACACATTTAGGAATGCTCCGACCTCGTAGCGCTGGTTGATGCTTTGTTGAGGGGCCATACCACGCCGTTTATCTGGTTTGTTTGGTTTTCACGGTCAATTATTTGACTGATACGTTCATAATGTGCAACCATAATACGGTTTACCTTTGCATTTACTTTCAACCTGAAGGTTAATGTGCGCAGGGGTCGACCCATGCTATGGCTATAACCTTTGTTCGGAGGACCGACATGCACGAGACAGAGATCAACAACTACCTTGCCGTCATTAAGGTGGTCGGCGTCGGCGGCGGCGGTACCAACGCGGTCAATCGAATGATCGAAGAGGGCATCCGCGGCGTCGAGTTTGTTGCCATCAACACCGATGCTCAGGCACTCGCGATCTCTGATGCCGATATCAAGGTGCACATCGGCACCGACCTTACCCGCGGCCTGGGCGCCGGCGCCAACCCCGAGGTTGGCCGCAAGGCTGCCGATGAGTCCCGCGACGACATTGCCGAGGCGCTCGCTGGCGCCGATATGGTGTTCATCACCTGCGGCGAGGGCGGTGGCACCGGTACCGGCGCTGCTCCCATCGTTGCCGATATCGCGATGAACGAGGTCGGTGCGCTGACCGTCGCCGTCGTGACCAAGCCCTTCACCTTCGAGGGCCGCAAGCGCAAGAAGAGCGCCGAGGAGGGCATTAAGACCCTCTCCGATTGCGTCGACACCATGATCGTCATCCCTAACGATAAGCTGCTCGACATCGCCGAGAAGAAGACCACCATGCTCGAGGCCTTCGCGATTGCCGATGGCGTCCTTTCCCAGGGCACCCAGGGCATCACCGACCTCATCACCGTCCCCGGTATCATCAACCTGGACTTCGCCGATGTTAAGACCATCATGAAGCAGGCCGGTACCGCCATGATGGGTATCGGTACCTCTTCTGGGGACACCCGTGCCGTCGACGCTGCCCAGCAGGCCATCTCCAGCCCGCTGCTCGAGAGCTCCATCGATGGCGCCACGCGCGTGCTGCTCTCCATCGCCGGTTCCAAGGACCTGGGCATCCAGGAGATCAGCGACGCCGCCGACGTTGTCGCCAACGCCGTCGACCCCGAGGCCAACATCATCTTCGGTACCGTTGTCGACGAGTCCCTGGGCGATCAGGTGCGTATCACCGTCATCGCTACGGGCTTCTCCGACTCCAACGTCAACCGTCAGGACGAGCTCTTTGCTGCTCAGCAGTCTCAGAGCAAGGCCGCTGCCTCCGCTGAGCCGCAGCGCACCGCTCCGGCCACCAGCCCGGCTCAGGCCGCTCCGACCCGCAACGTCGGTGGCACCGAGCTTCCTAACTTCGGCAACGATCAGTTCGAGCTTCCCGACTTCCTGAAGCGCGGTAGCTTCTAAGTCGTTCTTTGCATTGTTGCTCACGGGGGCGTGTCCGTATGGACGCGCCCTTTTTATTTCGACTTTGTAAACTAGAACCTCCAATCTCTTTACGTTCCCTTTACGATTGCCTCCAGCGCAGCAGGTATCCTTTTAGAGAAGTATGACAGCCGTATAAACGCGGGCTGTAGCGGCGATGCCGCGGTACTTGTGTTATTAGGAGGCTTTAGTATGGCAGCACGTGCGGACAAAGTTTCGCGTGTCGACCATGATGGAGTTACGTTGGTGGAGGGCGCGACATCCGATGTTCGCTTTGCCTTCACCGAGCGCGCCGGTGGCGTTTCCGAAGATGCGTACTCCTCACTCAACTTGGGCTCGCATGTTGGCGATGACCCCTTTGCTGTTCAAGAAAATCGTCGTCGTGCGCTCGAGGCTATGGGTGCCGCCGAGTGCGAGCACAACCTGCTCGTTCCCAATCAGGTCCATGGTGATCATATCGTTGCGGTGACCTCGAACGGCGCCGATGACCTTGAGGACGTCCGCGAGCAGATTGCCGCGGGCTGCGATGCCATCGTCTGTACGGCGCATAACGTGCCCGTGCTGCTCTGCTTTGCCGACTGCGTTCCCGTGGTGCTGGCGGCCCCTGGCGGATTTGCCGTGGTGCACTCCGGTTGGAAGGGCACGATTGCACGTATTTCTGCCAAGGCGTGCCAGGCGCTTTGCGATGCTGCCGGCTGCGATGCGGGCGACGTTTCCGCCTATATCGGCCCCCATATCTTGGGTGACGAATATGAGGTATCCCAGGAACTCATGGATCGCTTTGCCGCCGAGTTCTCTTGCATCGATGCGAGTACCTCTCGCATGCTCGATCTTTCCGCTGCCATTCGCGAGGCGCTGGTAGATGTCGGTGTCGACGCGGATGATATCGTGGATACCCAGCTTTCGACCGTGCGTCAGAACGACCGCTTTTATTCCTACCGTAACGAGGACGGCACCTGTGGGCGCCATGCTGCAATCGGCGTGATGCTATGAGAAAGATCGTATCGGTCCTGAGCGCCGCTGTGCTTACGCTTACGCTGTGCGCCTGTTCTTCGGGATCTTCTACCTCTTCCATTACCGTGGCCGGCTCCACGACCTGCCTTCCTATCGCCGAGATTGCGGCCGAGGGCTTTAAGGAGGAGACCGGCATCGACGTGCTCGTTTCCGGTTTGGGTTCTTCCGCTGGGATCGAGGCCGTCAGCGCCGGCACGGCCGATATCGCCAGCTCCTCCCGTGGACTCAATGCCGACGAACAGGATTTGGGCCTGACTCCCATCGTCATTGCCCACGACGGTATCGCGGTCATCGTGAACGACGATAACCCGGTCGATAACCTCTCGACCGAGCAGCTCCGCGATATTTACGCCGGCAAGATCACCAACTGGAAAGAAGTCGGTGGCGAGGACCTGAGGATTCAGGTCATCAACCGAGACGAGGCGTCCGGTACGCGCGAGGCCTTCCGTACCATCGTGATGGATGGCACGCCGTTCGATCGCCGCTCGGCCGTTCTTTCGGGTACGGGCCAGGTGCGCGACGTGGTATCTCGTTCGCGTGGGGCCATCGGCTACATTTCGCTGGGCTTCGTCGATAGCCTCAACGCCAAGACCTCGGTCAAGGCCGTCTCGGTCAATCATGTTGAGGCGTCCGAGAAGACGGTCGCGAGTGGCGGCTATCCCATCTCGCGCGACCTTTACTTCTTTGTGAAGGGTGTGCCTTCGCAGCAGGCGCAGGATTACATCGACTATGTGACGTCCGAAAAGATGGACAAGCAGATTCGCGAGGCGGGCTTTATTCCCGTCACCAACGACGAGAAGGGGAGTGAGTAGCATGGAAGCACAGGAAAACTCCCAGACTGAGCAGAATGTTCAGACGCCCAAGAAGCGCGAGCTGGCGCTCGTATCGCGCAGTACCTATATCAAGGAGAAGGCGCTGCAGTGGATCTTCTTTGCCTGCGCGTTCTTGGCGGTCGTTACCGTCATCCTGATTTTTGTCTTTACCACGTACTCGGCGCTGCCCGTCTTTACTGACATCGGTCTGGCTGACTTCTTTAGCTTTACGTGGGCGCCTTCCGAGGGCCACTACGGCATCTTGTCGCTGCTTGCTGGCTCGGGTCTGGTGACCGTCGGTGCGCTCGCCATGGGCGTGCCGCTGGGCGTGGGTACGGCCGTTTACCTGGTCGAGATTGCCAGCAAGCGCGTGCGCAAGCTCATCAGCCCCGCCGTTGACCTGCTGGCGGGCATACCCTCCATCATCTACGGCTTCTTTGGCATGATCATCATCCGCCCGTTTATCGCACAACTGACCGGCGGCCTTGGTTTTGGTGCGCTGACGGCGTGGTTTGTGCTCGCCATCATGATCGTCCCTACCATCACCACGCTTACCATCGATGCTCTCAATTCCATTCCCATGGGCATTCGCGAGGCATCGTATGCCATGGGCGCCACAAAGTGGCAGACCATCTATAAGGTCGTGCTACCTGCCGCGAAGCTGGGTATCGTTGATGCCATCGTGCTGGGTATGGGCCGTGCCATCGGCGAGACCATGGCCGTGCTCATGGTCGTAGGTAACGCCCCGGTTATTCCCGACAGCATTGCGAGCCCCATCTCGACGCTCACGAGCCAGATTGCGCTCGACATGAGCTATTCCTCGGGTCTGCACCGCTCGGCGCTGTTCGGCATGGGTGTGGTCCTGTTTATCATCTCCGCCACGCTGGTGGGTATCGTTCGTCTGATTTCCAAGAAGAAGAGGGGGTAGGCTATGTTCGATTCCGTTGACACGACGGTCGATACGACCTCGTCGCGCGAGCGCATCAAGCGTGCCCTTTCCCACGGCAAGAAGGGCCGCATCAACAAGGACCTGTCCAACAAGATCATGCTTGGCGTGTTTCGTGCCGCTGCCTACATCACCACGCTGGTGCTGGTCGCTATCATCGCCTACGTGGTCATCAACGGCCTGCCACACATCTCGCTCGACTTTATCTTCGGTTGGCCCCAGGGCGTCAACGCCGAGGGCGGAATTTGGCCCACGATCGTCTCGACCGTCTACGTGACGGCGCTCGCCATGCTTATCTGCACGCCGATCGCTGTGCTGGCAGCCGTCTATCTGGCCGAGTACGCCAAGCAGGGCAAGGTCGTCGAGCTCATTCGCTACGCTGCTGACGCTTTGGCCTCGGTGCCCTCCATCGTTATGGGCCTGTTTGGCTACGCCTTGTTTGTCGAGGCTATGGGCCTGGGCCTTTCGATGGTCTCGGCCGCTCTGGCGCTCGCGCTCTTGATGCTTCCCATCGTCATGCGCACCACCGAAGAAGCCATTCGCGCCGTTCCGCGCTATATCCGTTGGGGCGCGTACGGCCTGGGCGCTACCAAGTGGCAGGTCGTCTCCAAGATCGTGCTTCCTTCGGCCTTTGGCCGCATTGCCACGGGCATCGTCCTTGCCATCGGCCGTGCCATCGGCGAGACCGCCGTGGTGCTCTACACCATGGGCCAGGCCATCAATCTACCTATTTCGCCGCTCGATTCCGGTCGTCCCATGACCGTTCACCTGTACCTGCTTGCCAACGACGGCATCAACATGAACGCAGCCTACGGCACCGCGCTCTTGCTGATGGTGATCATTTTGGCCTTCAACCTGTTTGCGCGCTTCCTGTCGCGCAGGCGTCGCTAGTTAAGGAGTCCCATGTCCGTTTATCAGTCCGCTCCCGCGTTGGAGCAAGCGGCCATTACGGCCAAGGATTTCAACTTTTGGTACGGTGACTTTCATGCGCTGACGGGGCTTGACCTCAACATCGCCAAAAACGCCATCACCTCCTTCATTGGCCCTTCGGGCTGCGGCAAGTCGACGTTTTTGCGCTGCATCAACCGCATGAATGACCTGATTGAGGGCACGCGCGTCGAGGGCACCATGACGCTCGACGGCAACGATATCTATGCCGAGGGTGTCGATCCGGTCGATCTCCGTCGTCGCGTGGGCATGATCTTTCAGCAGCCCAACCCGTTTCCCAAATCCATCTACGAGAATGTCGCCTTTGGCCCTCGTCTGCAGGGCGTGACTAGCAAAAGCGACCTCGATGACATCGTGGAAGAATCGCTCAAGCGCGCCAACCTCTGGAAAGAGGTATCCAATCAGCTCAACAAGGATGGTTTGGCGCTCTCGGGCGGTCAGCAGCAGCGTCTGTGCATCGCGCGCGTGCTTGCGGTGCAACCCGATGTCCTCCTGATGGACGAGCCCTGCTCCGCCATCGACCCCACTTCCGTCTCTAAGGTCGAGGATCTGATGGCCGAGCTGGCGCCCGAGATGACGATCATCATCGTCACGCATTCAATGCAGCAGGCAGCTCGTATCAGTGACTACACCGCGTTCTTCTTGCAGGAAGTTGCCGGCGAGCCCGCTACGCTCATCGAGTATGGTCAAACCGACGCGATCTTCACCAGCCCGGTGGACTCGCGGACGGAAGACTATATCACCGGCCGCTTTGGCTGATCGGTGCGACTAGTCCCAGGCCGATCGGATCTGGTCCGGTGCGTATTCACTGTGCGGGCGGCATGACCGCACCCAACTGATTGGAGTGAACCATGCGCAAACTGTTTTCCCGTCAGCTCATCGAGGCCCGTCACGAGATGCTGAGCATCTACGAGGCCGTCGATCTGGCCCTCCACGATGCCGTGAAGGCCTATGTGACCGACGACCGCAAGCTCGCCACCAAGACCAAGAAGCGTACGCTTTCGATTGACGCACGCTGCGCCAACCTGGAGGCCGTCTGCTACAACCTGATTGCCACGCAGTCACCGGTCGCCTCCGACTTCCGCTTGCTGCAGACGATCATCTACGTCGACTTTAACCTGCAGCGCATGACCGATAAGGTTCGCCAGATTTGCCGCGCCACGCGTCATATGATCAAGGCCGACATCTCGCTGCCCAAGGAGCTTGTCGGCACGGTCGAGGCCGAGGCTGAGGCCGTCTACCAGGTGCTGGGCTCTTCGCTTTCTGCGCTCGTCACCAACGACATGTCCATCATCTGCAACTTGGCCGTCGAGGACGAGCCAGTGCACGCCGCCTACGAGAAGTTCTTCCGCACCTTTAACCGCATGGACACGGGCGATTTTATGGACGACGACAGCAACTATGACGACCTGCGCCGCGCCATCATGGTATCGCGCTATCTCGATCGCATCGCCTCGATTTCCATCGATGCCGCCTGCCGTCTGACCTTCCTGTTGACCGGACAGCGTATGACTGCCAGTGATATCGCCTGCACTGATGAGGATGAGCTCGAGAGCATGCGCGTGCCTTCGGGCGAGGGTGTTATCATGAGGCCCGCCGTCGATGCACGCTACGTTGCCAAGGTGCCCGTTAACGAGGTCAGCGAGGGTCTTCGCTACCTGCTCGATCATCTTGAGGATGAGGACGATGGCGAGGACGACGAGGAGTAAGTAACCCCGTTCGTCGAAAGATTGTAAATACCTAAGTGAGCGCGGCCTTGCACATGCGGGGCCGCGCTCTTGCGTTAGCATGGGACTACTTGTTTGGCTGTCAGCGGAGGCGATTGGCAATGGATAACTATTTGGACTTGATGCGCGCTCGCCGCGAGCAGATTCTGGAACGTTTTTATGCGGCGCTCGATCGCGCGGGCCGTCCCCACGACGCCGCGCGCCTCATTGCCGTGTCCAAGACCGTTGGTGTCGATGAGACCGTTGCCGCCATCCAGGCGGGGTATCGCCATTTTGCCGAGAATCGCCCGCAGGAGCTGGTTCGCAAGCTCACAGGTTTGGCGGAGCATCCGGAGCTGCCCGAGGTGCGCTTCGATATGATCGGCAACCTGCAGACCAATAAGATCAATGCGGTGCTGGGCTCAGCCGAGCTGATTCACTCGGTGGGTTCGCTGCATCTGGCGCAGGCGATCTCGAGCCGTGCTGCCCGCAAGATTGAGGCAGGCGAACTCGCCGGCCCCCAGCGTGTGCTCATTGAGGTCAATGTGAGTGGTGAGGAGTCGAAGGGAGGCTTTTCGCCCGATGAGATTCGCGCCGCCGCGGGTGAGCTTGCGGAACTTGAGGGAATTTGCGTACAGGGGCTTATGACTATGGCGCCCCGGGGGAATAAGGATGTGGCACGCCGCACCTTTGCGGGGCTTCGTGAGCTGAGGGATGAGCTGGAGGCGGCGCATCCCGATTTGAACCTGCCTGAGCTTTCCTGCGGCATGAGCGAGGACTTTGAGTCTGCCCTTGAGGAGGGCTCTACGCTCGTTCGCCTGGGCAGGGTAGTATTTAGCCCGGAGTTTGCAGTAAAATAAGGCTCTGAAGTGCGCACTGATTATCGGGGCGCCTGCACTAAACCGCGAGAGGACACAACCATGGGCTTCCTTGACGAGATTAAAAATAAGATGCACCTGGGCGGCCAGCAGGGTTACGACCAGGGTTATGGCCAGGACGACGACTACGGCTACGATGATGGCTATGACGATGGCTATCAGGGCAACGGCTACAGCGGTGCTTCGGGCGAGGGCTTCTACACCCAAGACGAGCCGAGCAACGGCCTGCTTGGTCAGACGCGCCGTGGTGAAGCTGAGTCGGTTGCCGTGTATACGCGCTCCGGTCAGCTGGTCGGCGATGACTCCCGCCATGCCACGACGTATAACCCGCCTTCGCGCTCGCAGGACAGTGTTGCGAGCGGTTATCGTCCTGGTGCCTATGACACGCCGTCGAGCTACGCCGAGAATACCCGCGCCCGTGCCGCCGCTGCACCCGCGCCTGCACCGAGCGATGCCTCGGCCTATGCGAGCAATATCATCAACGCCACGCCGCAGCTGCCGGCCTATGTCCTGCGCCCCGAGAGCTATGACGACGTGGAGACCGTGGTGCGCCGCGTTCGCACCAAGCAGCCTGTCGCACTGATTTTTGTGGGCGTACGCACCGAAGTTGCCAAGCGCGTCTTGGACTTCTCTTACGGCTTTGCCTGCGGTCTGGGTGCCACGGTCAAGGAGGTGGGCGACCGCGTGTTCATGGTGCTGCCCGCCGGTTGCGAGGTCAAAGATTCCGATCTCAAGAAGCTTCGTGCCGACGGCTACCTTAAGTAAAGACAAGACGAGGAGATTCCCATCAACATCTACACTATCGTCCAGCTGGTCAACACGCTGTTCAACTTCTATTCCACGCTCATTGTCGTCTACTGCTTTATGACGTGGATTCCCATGAAGCAGGGTGGTTTGCTTCAGGATATTGCCGCGGTGCTTGATAGCGTGTGCGGTCCGTGGCTCAACCTGTTCCGTCGTTTCATCCCGCCGATGGGCGGTATCGATTTTTCGCCGGTCGTTGCGATTATTGCGTTGCAGTTGGTGCAGAGGCTGGTTCTGCAGCTTCTTATAGGTATACTCGTGTAGAACTGACTTAGTAACTTACGTCGGGCGTGTAGCGCCGAGGCGATGAAAAAGGAGACTTGTTATGGCTATTACCCCTGCAGACATCCAGGCTCAGACTTTCTCTGAGGCCAAGCGTGGCTACGATCCTGCTGAGGTCGACGTCTTCTTGGAGACGCTGTCCTCCGAGGTTGACGCTATGCTCGCTAAGATCGTCGACCTTAAGGGTCGCCTGACTGCTACCGAGCAGCAGCTTGCCGATGCGCAGGCTCAGCTTGCCCAGGCTCAGGATGCCACCGCCCAGGCCGTTCCTGCCGCCCCCGTGGCTGCTCCCGCCCCTGACTTCTCCGCTCAGGAGCGCCAGATTTCCGCTGCCCTGATCGCTGCCCAGCAGACCGCTGAGACCATCGTCAACGATGCCAACGAGAACGCTGAGCGTATCCGCAACGAGGCTGACGCCAAGGCCCGCGAGGTTATCCGCCAGGCTCTGACCGAGAAGCAGGCCGAGCTCGAGGAGATCGATCGTCTCAAGGCTTCCCGTGAGGAGTTCAAGGCAGAGTATCTCAAGCTCATCCAGCACTTCATGGACGATGCCCAGAATTCCTTCCCGGCCGATCTGATGGCCTCCACGCCGGTCGGTTCTGCCGCTTCTCCTGCAGTGACTGTTCCCGCCGAGCCGCTGCCCGTCGCTGACCCGGTTGTCCCCGTGGCCGATCCCTTCGCCCCGATCGACAACTTTGCTGCCGACGACCTGGACTAACATTCGGCCTACAATTTAGTGCCTAGAAAGGACCCGCAGCTTGCGGGTCCTTTTTTATGACTGTGCCGGAGTGCGTAACATAAAAAACCGAGCCCTGCACATAATGGCGCAGAACTCGGCGAACGGGTGAGCGGTCAAGGGTAGGTTTTAAGGCATGTCCCAAAACCTACTTGAGGAGGAAGTCGGAGAGGGGAATGGTACGGGCCTCGCGATGCTCGGGATCGGCGATGTGGTCGGCAGGATATCCACAGACGAGCATGTGATAGGGATAGACGCCCTTGGGCAGATTGAACTGCTCCTGCGCCACCTCAGGCTTAAAATGGCCTACCCAGCACGTTCCCAGGCCCTGCTCGGTGGCCTCCATCATCATCTGATCGCAGACGATCGAAGTATCGATGGCACTCGAGTTCATCTGATCATACGGGCGCACCCAGGCATCATCGGTAACGCTGCAAATAAGGAAGATAAGCGGAGCGCCAAAGATAGACCCATCACGAGCAAACCGAGGCTGACAAGCAGCTGCCTTCTCCAGAAGCTCAGGCGTATCCAACACCATCACACGGGCTGGATGGTTATTACAAGCAGAAGGAGCAATGCGTCCAGCCTCAACAATGGCATCCACCACAGCCTGCTCCACAGCCCGAGCCTCAAATTCACGACAAGAATACCGACCCCGAGCCAGATCCAAATAAGACATACAAGCCCTCCAACAATTAAAAATCAAACAAACCCAAAGTAACCCAAACAGTACCCAAAGCAGCAATCAGCCAATCGCTCATCGAATACCAAAGTAAAACCCCGAGCAATCAAGGGCCATCACAGCAAAGGCCCCACCACGCTCAACCCCTCAGCCAAAGTTCCCAATGGTGGTACGTAAGGGAGCGGGCCCGACCACTAATACCTTTTGAACGACTCTGCTTGCAGCCGGAGTGAAAAAGGTATTAGTGGTCGGGCCCGCGACCGGTGGGATACGTACCCCCAATTAACTGTTCTTCATGACAATCGAATCCACAACATCGGCCACATTCTCGCAGCAGTCGGCGCAGTACTCCAAGAAGGCGTACACGTCACGCCAAGCGATGACCTCAAGCGGATCCTTGCCATTGACGTGCAGGTTGCGCATGGCGTTGATGTAGAGCTCGTCGGCCTCGGATTCGATGGTGTTGATCTGGATGACGAGTTCGCGCAGGGTCTTGGACTTGCGGTAGTTGGGCAGCTCGACCATCAGGTCTTTCATGGCGCGGCAGGCGTCAGTCACCTTGTGGGCGATGACGATGGCGTCGGGATGGATGCTCTGGATGTTGGTGAAGTAGACGCGCTGCACGACGCCCTCGATGCGGTCGAGCACGGTGTCGAGCGCGCAGCTCATCAGATCCAGATCCTCGCGCTCGAGCGGGGTGATAAAGGCGGTGAGCAGGGCGTCTTCGAGCTCGTGGTGCTTCTTGTCTGCCGCATGCTCAATCGCATGCATCTTATTGAGCATGTCGTGAATCTGCGCGGGATCGAAGTTCTCAAAAATCTTGGTGAGCAGCTCTGCGGCCTGGACGGCGAGGTCGGCGCAAGCGACGTAGTTGTCAAAGTAGAACGAATCGGGTTTCTTTGCCATGGGTGGGTCCTTTCGAGGCGAAGACGGGTGGGCGAAGTGTTGCGGTCCGGATGGACGTTCGGTTTGATTAGAGGAACATCATGAACAGCTTGGCCATGACAAAGCTGATGAGTCCGCAGGCAGGGAAGGTGAAGAACCAGGTGAACATCATGTCCTTGACGACGCCGAAGTTGATGGCCGAGAGGCGCTTGACGGCACCGACGCCCATGATGGCGCAGGTCTTGATGTGTGTGGAGGACACGGGGATGCCGGTAAGGGTGGCAAGCAGCAGGTTCGCGGCGCCCGCCAGGTCGGCGGAGAAGCCCTGGTACTTTTCGAGCTTGACCATGCTCTGGCCGACGGACTTGATGATACGCTCGCCGCCCACGCTGGTGCCGATACCCATAGTGGCCGAGCACAGCAGCATAATCCAGATGGGGATGCCTGCATCGCCGACGCTCGTCTGGCCGCTGGCAAAGGCCACGCCTAAAAAGAGCACGCCGATGAACTTCTGTCCATCCTGCGCGCCGTGCATAAAGCTCATGGCCGCGGCGCTCGCGATCTGAGCGTATTTAAAGAAGACATTGGCACGTCGCCTGTTGGCGGCGGCGAAAAGAATCGAGACGAGCTTGCACAGGACCCAGCCCATGACAAAGCCCAGGCCTATGGAGAGCGCCAGGCCGTAGATGACCTTCATCCACTCGTGGACGTTGACGCTGCTCGCACCGCCGAGGGCGATGGCGGCACCGGTCAGGCCGGCGATAAGGCTGTGGCTTTGCGAGGTGGGGATGCCAAAACGCGACGCTGTGGCGCCGTAGACGACGATGGAGAACAGCGCCGCGCAGAGGCACGCGAGCGCCATGGTGCTGTTTCCGCCAAAGTCGACGATATGTGAGATGGTGTTGGCGACGCTCGCGTTAAAGTGCGTCATGATGAGCACGCCGAGGAAGTTGAATGCGGCGCTCATGAGAATGGCGGCGCGGGCGGGCATGCAACGCGTAGTGACGCAGGTCGCGATGGCGTTGGGCGCGTCGGTCCATCCATTGACGAAGATGGCGCCCAACGCGAGGATCACGGTGACGGCAAGGACTGGGTTCGACACAATTTGGCCGAGGAAGGTTGAGAACGTTACGTCCATATATGGGCTTTCTCGAAGTTTGCAGACACGTTACAAAAACATGATAAATCGTATCACCTCCTGCGGGTCTCTTTACCGAGTTCTGATGGGAGAAGTGAACTTTTTGGCACTAAAATTGAATATTAGCCCTGTTGACCGCGGGTGTTCTTTTTGCTAACACGCCATGCGGACACGTGCGATT
>DBFAHJ010000163.1:0-9026 GCA_048227095.1 Collinsella aerofaciens
CCCCGACTTTGCCGAGGCCTATAAAAAGGACGACGACGCCCGCCGCATCATCGACACGGCGCTCTCGATTGAGGGCCTCACCCGTGGCGAGGGCGTGCACGCGTGCGCCGTTCTGATCTGCCGCGACCCCGTCAACGAGCATGTGCCCACCAAGCTCGACACCAAGGGCGGCGTCGAGATTACCCAGTACGAGGGCCATACCGTTGCCGACATGGGCCTGCTCAAGATGGACTTCCTTGGCCTGCGCACGCTGACGGTTATCTCCAAGGCCAAGGCAAACATCAAAAAGAACTTCGGCATCGACATCAAAGAGGAAGAGATTCCCTTTGACGATCCCGAGATCTTTAAGCTCATGGGCTCCGGCCACACCGCCGGCGTCTTCCAGGTCGAGTCCGCCGGCATGACGGCCACGATCAAGAACATGAAACCCACCGAATACAAGCACGTCGTGGCATTGATCGCTCTGTACCGCCCGGGCCCGCTGGGCGCCGGCATGGTTTCGTCCTACATCAACCGTATGAACGGCAAGGAGCCGGCCGTCTCCTACGACGACCGCCTGGACGACATCCTGGGCGAAACCTACGGCACCATGGTCTACCAGGAGCAGGTTATGCTCATCTCCGTCGAGATGTGCGGCTTCTCCAAGGGCGAATCGGACTCGCGTATCCGTAAGCCCGTGGCTAAGAAAAAGATCAAGCTGCTCACGTCGACGGTGCTCCACTGGGAGGATGGCTCGGACGAGACCACCTACGACCACTGGATGAACGGTGCTATCAAGAACAACTACACGCGCGAGGTCGCCCAGAAGATTTGGGACGATGTTCTCGAGTTCGCGTCTTACGCCTTTAACAAGTCGCACTCCGCCGGCTACGCCATCCTGGTTATGCAGACGGCGTGGCTCAAGGCGCACTATCCGCACGAGTACATGGCGGCCGTTCTGACGTCCTACACGGGCAAGACCGACAAGATCGTTCATTACGTCTCGGCGTGCCGCCACGACGGCATCCCCGTGCTGTCGCCAGATGTCAACGAGTCCGGTACCGAGTTCACGGCTACCAAGGAGGGCGTGCGCTTTGGTCTGGCCGGCATCCGCGGCGTGGGCACTGGCGTGGCGCAGGCGATTATCGCCGAGCGCGAGGCGGGCGGCCCGTTTAAGACGCTGCACGACTTTGTCGAGCGCGTGGACTCGAGCCAGGCCAACCGTCGCGTGATCGAATCGCTCATCAAGGCAGGCGCCTTCGACTCCACGGGGTATCCGCGTCGCCAGATGATGCACTTTGTGGATAAGAACAACCCCGAGAACATCATCGATGCCGCCGTGAAGCGCCAAAAGGATCGCGCGAGCGGCCAGACGTCGTTCTTCGATATGTTCGGCGACGTTGAGGGCTCGGGCTTTGAGGTGAGCGTGCCCGATCCGGACGGCCAGGAGTGGGACCGCCACCTTAAGCTGAGCCAGGAGAAGGAGGTTCTGGGCATCTATGTCTCGGACCACCCGTTGCGCCCGTTTGAGTATGCACTTAGCAAAGCGCGCGACTTCTCGTTCTCGCAGATCGACACCGGCTATGAGGTGCAAAACCCCACGGGCGGTACCATCAACCAGGAGATTCCCGAGGGCAAGGCGCTGTGGTGGGCCGGCATGGTCTCGAGCGTGTCCAAGCGCGTGACCAAAAACGGCGACCCCATGGGCATCGTGCAGCTCGAGGACATGGAAGGCGAGGCCACGGTCGTGGTGTTCCCCAAGACCTACAAGGAGGCCGAGGGGTATCTGTACGGCGAGGTCGATCCCGAGACCGGCGCGCAGCTGTCCGACGCGTTTGTGCGCATTAAGGGCAAGCTCGAGCGCTCGGACCGCGGCGACCAGATCATCGCGCAGGAGATTGTGCCGCTGGAGCTTAGCGAGGAGAAAAACAAGCCCAAGGTCTTTGAGGTCATGGTGCCCAACAGCCGCTTTAGCCAGGGCAATATGGCGCGCCTGGCCACGGTGCTCACCACCAACCCGGGCGGCGACCGCGTGGAGATCTTTATTGAGCAAGTCGACGGGCGCGTGCTGCGCGCTGAGGTGCCGGCCAAGGTCAATGCACGCTCGATTCCGCTGCTGGCAGAGGCAAAGGCCATCGTCGGCAACCAAGGCCGCGTGACGGTTATCTAAGCTACCCCGGGTGAGATTGGAGGAAGTGATGGCGCAGGGGACGTTTGTGCAGGCGCTTCGCAAAGAGGCGGCGTTGAGCGGAACCTTTATGAAGGGGCGTTCGCTCATGCTCAACGGCGCCGTTCTGTCGATCGAGGACAGCGGCTCGCGCTTCTCCAAAAACGTGACGGTTGAGGGCTCGGTGCGCGGCTCGCGCGGCGACCTGTACAAGACGCACGTGGCGCTTGACATGGACGAGCACGAGGTGATCGACTACGACTGCGATTGCCCCGCTGCCTATCGCTACCCCGGCATGTGCAAGCACGCCATCGCCACGGCGCTGGCGTACCTGGACGCCAGCGGTGCCGAGCCCGTCGAAGGTTTGCGCACGCCGGTCCGCACGTTTGCGGCTCAGCCCAAACAGTCCGCGCGTCCCGCGCCTACAACGCCCACGGTCAACCCCAACTTTCCCTTCCCAGCACCTGTCCCCACGAGTCCCAGCCTCATGGCGGCGCTCTCCGATCTTTCGAACGCGCGCATGGATGAGCTGGCGAGCATGCGCCGCAAGCTTGCCGGTGCCGTTGGTCCCGACGCCCCCAAAGCGGCGTTGGAGCCCTCGTTGGTGCCGTACTACAATCCGCTGTTCGCCGACCGCTTTAGCTGGGCGCTCGAGTTCCGCATTCGCTGCGGTTCGGTGTCCTACGTGGTCAAGGATATCGACGGCATGGCCGATGCCTACGTGCGCGGCGGCACCTTCTCGTACGGCAAGAAGCTCACGTTTGTCCATACGCCCGAAGCCTTCGAAGATGTGTCGACAAAGCTGCTCAGCCTTGTCTTGACGACAGTTGCCTATCTCGATGACATCACAAGCTCGCGTTCGGCGTCGTACGACTTTGCCCGCAGCGGTTTTGTCGCCGAGCGTCAGTTGCCGCTGTCCGAGCATAGCATCGTATATGTGCTGGACCTGCTGCGCGGCCAGACCATCTCTTTTGAGCCCGCCTGGTCGCGGGGGACGACGACGCATCGCACCTATGACGTGGCGGTTGAGCTGTCTCCGCAAGGGGAGGACGAGGCGTCCGCTAAGCGCCCACCGCTCCTTGCCGCCAAAATCGCGCCGGCGGCTGGTGGTAGCTACGATCTGCGCCTGCCGGCCGATGCATACTGCTTTGCTTCGGGCGACGTAGCTTATCTGGTCGACACCCGCCGTGCGCGCCGCACCGATGTGGCGTTTGCCCAGCATGCGGCGCCGTTCCTATCGCGCTTGCTGCCCTGTCGCACGCCAGTCCATATCGCTGCCGACCAGGTGGGGGAGTTCTGTCGTATGGCTCTGCCCATTTTGCGCGACTATACCGACCTTACCGCGCCCGCTGCGCTCGATACCGTGGCGCCCGAGCCGAGCTTTGCTATGGCAATCGGCGTCGACGATGGGCTCGTGACCTGCAAAATTACGGTTACCTACGGCGACTGGTCGGCAGACCTCTTTAGTCTGGGCGCTCCGGGCAGCCCCTTCGAAGAGCAGCGCCCGGGCGTGCCGCCCCGCGACGAGGTGGCAGAGTTTCGCGTTATGGATACGGCGGCCCTGTATTTCGACTTTTACGAGGGCGGTCTGGCGTTTGAGGAACGCGATGACGAGAGCTTGTTCTGCCTGCTGACCGAGGGCCTGTCTGCCCTGTCCGAGTTGGGTGAGGTTATGCTCAGCGACCGTCTGCGCCAGATTTCGGTCCGTCCCGCGCCCAAGCTTTCGGTGCGTGCGACCGTCAAGAGCAACCTGCTCGATGTTGAATTGGGCGCGAGCGGTCTTTCGGCAGCCGACCTTGCCATCTATCTGGACTCGTACAAGCGCCACCAGACGTTTGCGCGCCTTACGTCCGGCGACATCATTCGCCTGGACGAGGGCGCCCGCGCCGCGTTTGGCCTTGCCGAGGACCTGGGTGTCGATGCTGTCGACCTGCTCGACGGCGTGTCGCTCCCCGCGTCGAGTACCCTGTTCGTCGATAGCATGCTTGCGCGCACGCCGGCGCTTGAGGCCGATCGCGACGCTGCGTTCCGCCGTACCGTCGAGCGTCTGGACACGCTCGGCAAGATGGACTTTACGGTGCCGGTCTCGCTCAAGGCCACACTGCGCGGCTATCAGGTCGACGGCTACCAGTGGCTCGGCTCGCTCGAACACCTGGGCCTTGGCGGCATCCTGGCCGACGACATGGGCCTGGGCAAAACGCTCCAGATGATCGCGCATATCCTGGCGCGCGTGGAGGCGGGGGACACCAAGCCCACGCTCGTGGTATGCCCGGCCTCACTCGTGTACAACTGGACTGCCGAGCTGGAGCGCTTTGCGCCCTCGCTCGATGTGTGCGCCATCGTGGGCGCCAAGGCGCAGCGTCGCGTACAGATTGCCGGCGTGGCCGAGCATAACGTGGTCGTGACGTCGTATGACCTTATGCGGCGCGATATCGACGAGTACGCCGAGCAGGACTTTGCCCGTGCGGTGCTCGATGAGGCCCAGTACATTAAAAACCCGCTCACCCAGGTGGCGCGCGCCGCAAAGCGCTTGCCTGCCGGCGTGCGCTTTGCCCTGACGGGCACGCCCATCGAAAACCGCCTATCCGAGCTCTGGAGCATCTTCGACTTTTTAATGCCGGGCCTGCTCGGCACGCGTGAATCGTTTGCAAAGCGCTTCGAAAGCCCGGTCGAGCATGCCGAGGGCGACAGTGCCGCTCGCCTGCAAGCGCTCGTGTCGCCGTTTGTGCTGCGCCGTGTCAAGGAAGACGTGGTGGCCGACCTGCCCGAGAAGATCGAGGATACGGTCATGGCGCAGCTCACCGGCGAGCAGCGCAAGCTCTACCTGGCCAACCAGGACCGTATCGCCCAACAGGTGCAGCACCGCGAGTCATCCGAGTTTAAGAAAGACAAGCTCAAGGTGCTCGCCGAGCTCACCAAGCTGCGCCAGATCTGCTGCGACCCGCGTCTACACTACGAGGATTACAAGGCGGGGAGCGCCAAACTCGATACGTGCATGGAGCTCGTGCACGGCGCCCACGACGGCGGACATCGCATCCTGTTGTTCAGCCAGTTTACGGGTATGCTCGATATCATCGGTAAGCGCTTGGCCAAGGAGGACATCGTCTTCCTTAAGCTCACGGGCGCTTCGTCTAAGGAGAGCCGCGCCAAGATGGTCGCGCAGTTCCAAGCGGGCGAGGTTCCGGTCTTTTTGATTTCGCTTAAGGCGGGCGGCGTGGGCCTTAACCTGACGGCTGCCGACGTGGTCATCCACTACGACCCGTGGTGGAACGTGGCGGCGCAGGACCAAGCGACTGACCGTGCACACCGTATTGGCCAGCAACATACCGTGACCGTGTACAAGCTCATCGCCAAGGACACGATCGAGGAGCGCATTATGCAGATGCAGGAGTCCAAGCGCGATCTGGTCAACAGCGTGCTCGGCGGCGACGGCATCTCGTCGGCACTGTTCACGCGCGAGGATGTCCTAGCGCTGCTCGGCGGCGACGGGCGCTAGCCGCGCGCGGGTGGGGCCGTCAGGGCGGATGGCACACGCTGTCCCATCGTCCCCGCCCGTTATGTGTTCATTTGCAATGCCGTGGATGGTTTGTCTGCCTTTGGGCATAAGAACCATCAAGAACATTGGCACATCAGCAAAGGAGAACATCATGGCGAAATTCTTTAAGGACCCCGACGGCAAGCTCATCGCCGCCCTTGGCGACGACGTTGCGACCCCTGCCGGTTGCACGGAACTGACTGCAAACACTGAGGACGCGGCGCACGAGAAGCACGTGCCTGTTGTCGAGACCGAGCGTGACGGTCACGTGATTCGCGCACGCGTTGGCTCGGTCGAGCACCCCAGCCTGCCCGAGCACTACATTGAGTGGATCGCCCTTGAGGCCGAGGGCCGCTTGGAGGTCCATTACCTTGAGCCCGGCATGAAACCCGCGACGTTTTTCGCGGGCGGCTCCAAGACCGGTACCGTCTATGCCTACTGCAACTTGCACGGGCTGTGGTCCGCGACATTCTAGGAGCGCGCCCCCGCTCGGGGTATCATAGCTAGCATATGCACATGTAAGCGCCGACTGCATTATGCGGCCGGCGCTCTTACTACGATTTCGATGGTTTACGACGGAAAGGGCTGAGCCATGAAGCTCGCGCTTGCACAGATCGATATGCGCCTGGGTGATATTGAGGGCATTTGCGGCCGCATCGAGGACCAGGCTCGTCTGGCCCACGTGCGCGGAGCGCGCGTGCTGTGCGTTCCGGCTCCGCTCTTTATGGGCGCCATGCCCGGTGGCCTGGTGGGCGCTGCCGACTTTGAGCACGACGTGCTTGCCGGTTTGACTGGTGTCGCCGAGCGTATCCAGGAGCTTGACATGATCTGCATCGTGCCCGCGGCGGTTTCGTTTGAGGGCCAGCCGCTGCTCGACTACATGATGCTCAAGGACGGTCATGTGGTGCCGGCGCGTTCGAGCATTGCCCTGCAGCGTGGCGAGAACAACGACACACGTTGGGCGCCGCCGGTGTTCGACGTGGACGGCGTGCGCATCGCCGTGATTTTTGACTTGGACCGCGAACTCGAGATGCTGCCGACCGGTGTTGACCTCATTGCGTATTTCCAATTCAACGCGTTTGACATGACCGACCGCGAGACTGCCGCCATTGCTGCCGTTCGCAGCGGCGCCTACCGCAAGATCGCATCCAAGCGCAGCGTGTGGTTTGCCTGCATGGCGCCGGTCGGTGCCTATGACGAGTCGGTGTATACCGGCGGTTCGTTTGTGCTCGACGACTGCGGTCGCGTGGTGGCCCAGGCGCCGTGCTTTGAGGAGAGCCTGCTGGTTCAGGAGATTCAGCGCGGCGTGATGCTCGATGCCCTGGAGGATCACGAACTGCCCGAGTTCCGTTCCGAGGAGTGGCTGTGGCAGGCGCTGGTGCTCGCCGTGCGCGACAACGCCCGAGCCCACGGTGCGTCGCGTGCTGTGGTGGCACTCGAGGGTGACTTGCCGTCGTCCCTGCTGGCGGCGCTGGCCGTCGACGCTCTGGGCCCGCGCAATGTGATTGGCCTGGTGCTGGGGCGCAACCGTATCTTTACGCCGGCGCAGGAAGAAGCCGAGGCTGCCCGCTGTGCCGCCGTCCGCGCCATCGCCGAGCGTCTGCACATTCGCACCGTCGAGCGCGATGCACCGGATGCGGAGCGCGTGCTCGATCGCGACGTGTCGGCGGGCGATGCCGAGCGCCTGCGCTCGCGCACGCTGGGCCTGATGCTGGAGGATACGGCGCTCGAGCTGGGTGCGATGGCGCTGAGCCCGCTGTCCAAAACTGAGTACGCGCTGGCGGCGCCGGCGCTTTGCGGCGGCTACCAGGGCGACTTTGCGCCCTTTGGCGATGTGTACCTGTCGACGCTTGAGTTTGTGGCGCGTGTGCGCAACCGCACGTCTGCCGTGGTGCCCCAAGAGCTCGTGACGCTCAACGCAGTGGAAGATTGTATGGAGCGCGTGCTGGCGCAGGCGCTCTCGACGCTCGACGGTCCGGTCGATATGCTCGACCGTGCGGCACAGCTGCTCGGCGGGCTTGAGCCGGGTGAGGTCGATGGCGCGCTCGAGGCGCACGTGGACCGCAATCGATCTTTCGACGACATCCCGATGGCCGCTGGCAAGCCTGAGGCCTGCTCGCTGCTGCTGATGCTCGTTCGACAGGGTGAGGCTGCCCGCCGCATGTTGCCGATGACGCCGATCGTCTCGGCCCGTTCGTTTGCCGAGCGTGCCTGGCCGTATATGCTCGCGTGGTCCGACCTGGGGCTTAACGGCAAGGAGCGTATGACGGTCGATTCGCTGGCGCGCGCCGAGGTGCGCCGTTTTGCTGACGAGGATACGAGCGAGCGCGTGCGAAACGAGATGATGGGCGTGCTGGGCGAGCTACTGGGTATTTCGCCCGAGCAAATGGAGGAGCTGCGCTCTGAGGACGGTCAGCGTCGTTTACACGAGGGAATGAAAAAGTTCGAGGGCGAGGTTCAGGACGCCATCGATAAGATGATGGGCGGCCAGGGTGGCCCGCAGGGTGGGCCCCAGGGTGGCCCGATGCCGCATCCGCCGGTTGATCCCCGACAATTTCCGTTCTTCTCTCAGAACTAGGTCGCTGCGCGCCCGCCAGAGCGGCAATCTGCCTTTCAATCGTCGGACATGACCGCCAGGTCAATGCCCTCCTCTTTCAAGGCACCTTGCTCGCTCTGGCGGGCGCTCGCTTGCGTATACTCAACCTACAATTCGATCTCGGCTGACTTATAGGGCTAGCGTTGTGTTATTCTAGAACAGACGTTCGTGAATGATGCGCGGGGCCTTGTCTTGCGCTGTGCTTGTGGCGAGGGGAGGTTGGCTTGGTTATCTTGGGCATCGACCCCGGTTTGGCCCATACGGGTTGGGGGATTATCGAGGAGCGGCGCGGCGAGGTTCGCTGCCGTGCCTATGGCTGCATCGAGACCAGTGCCGGAAGTCCGCTCGCGGTGCGCCTGTCGCATATCGCCCGTGACCTTAAGGATGTCGTCGAGCGTTATCGACCCGACACGGCTGCTGTCGAGAGTATCTACTTTGGCGCCAACGTTCGTTCGGCCATCCCCACGGCGCATGCCCGCGGTGCTGCACTCGTAGCGCTTTCGGAATGCGCGCTCGAGATTGGCGAGTACACGCCCATGCAGATCAAACAGGCTGTGGTGGGCACCGGCGCCGCGGACAAGCGGCAGGTCGCCTACATGGTACGCACTCTAACACAGCTCGACCACGACCCGCATCCCGACCATGCCGCCGATGCCCTGGCCTGCGCCATCTGCCACGTAAACCTCAGCCGCACCCGCGCCCTCACCGGTGGCGAGTTCTATCAACAGAGAGGAACCGGATACTGATGA
>DBFAHJ010000164.1:0-11134 GCA_048227095.1 Collinsella aerofaciens
ATTGCCGAGCAAATCACGCCCGATGAGGGCCGCACTCTTGTGGATGCCGTGCGTGCCCTGGGCGCCAAGTCGGTGGTCATTACGAGCGCTGTGGTCGACGGTGCGAATGTCGTCATCGGTTACGACCATGTGGCGGGGGAGCACTTCACGATTCCCTTTGAGCTCATTCCGGTCTATTTCCCGGGCACGGGCGACACGTTCTCGGCGGTGCTCGTCGGCCGCGTTATGGCCGGTTGGAGCCTGCAGCGCGCGACGTCCGATGCCATGCGCGTGGTGGCTGGGCTTATCGAGCGCAATGCCGACCAAGAGGACAAGTCGGCTGGCCTTCCCATCGAGGCCTGCCTGGATGTGATTGACCATGAGTAATGCTGGCGAGGGCGGCGCCAAGCCTGCGGGCGAGAACAAGCCGCTCGGCGCGCCGCGGGGCAAGCGTCCGCGCATCCGCGTGAGCTGCGTGGACCAGCTGGGTGCGTGCCGCTGCCACCATGGTCACAAGCCGGGCGACGTTTTTGACTTCGACCGAGACCGCGGCAAGATGTGCGCCATGGCCTGCCATGTGGGCTTTCCCTATATCGATATCCTGCGCTATGGCGGAACCGTGCCTGGCAACGAGCCCGGCACGGCAAAGTTCTGCTGCCCCGAAGTCGATACACTGAACATTTGGCTCGCCGAGATCGTCGACGAGTAGTCGAGCGTGGATTTTCTCCCGTTTAGAGCGTACTTGAGCGCTCAAAGTGGGAGATTGTCCACACTCAATTTGTATGCGGGAGATTATCCACGCTCATTTTGCGCCGAAGACGTGGCCCGCGACCTCGCTTACCTACAGCTGCTCGAGCATAGCGGTACAACCGGCGAGCACGTCGCGGTAGGTGGCGTCGAAGTTGCCGGTGTACCAGGGATCGGCCACGTCGCCGGGGCGCTCGGTCCAATCGAGCAGGCGCGTAATTTTGCCGTCGGGGTCGTCGCCAAAGATGCGACGCAGGTCACGCGCGTTCTCGGCATCCATATAGACAATGTGATCCCAGTCGCCATACTCCGCGCGACGCACCTGACGTGCGCGATGTGCGACGACGGGAATCCCGACCTCGCGCAGCTTGGCGACCGTGCCACGATGCGGCGGGTTGCCGATCTCCTCGGTTGAGGTCGCTGCGGAATCGATGACAAACTCCGACTCGCGCCCAGCGCGGCGCACGAGCTCGGTAAACACCGACTCAGCCATCGTCGAGCGACAGATATTCCCGTGGCAAATAAACAGTACGTGCTGCATATGATGGTTCCTTTCTGGGCGGTCGCGCGGGGGTTACAGACTGCCCTTGAGGCAGTTTGCTCCGATAAAGCCCGCTGCGTACAAGGGGAGATGGCGCAGCTCGCGTCCGTCATCGGTTTCGCTGCGGGCAAAATTGTTCTCGGACAATATGTAGGCATACGGCGACCGGGCTTTTTCCATAAACGACCCGAGCGTTCTCGCGCGCACGTTGCGTGCGGATTTTACCTCGACGGGAACGATCTCCATACGGTCGGTCTGAAGTAGAAAATCGAGCTCGCCGTTCGTCTTCCAAGACGACGGTGGCATCCAGTAATACGTCTGCAAACCATTGCCCGAAAATGCCTGCATGACCGAGTTCTCCGCCAAGGCACCTCGAAAGTCGGAAGACAGCGCAATGGCGGAATCCTCTTTGAGGTCGAGCCAGAGTCGCGGGTTGATACCGAGTTTGTAGAACATGAGGCCCGTATCGAGAAGATAGACCTTAAAGAAGCTCCCGTCTTCGTCGTCGAAGGGGACGAGGGGAGGTTCGATGCCTTCGGTCAGGTTGTTGACCGATATGATGCCGGCGCCCTCGAGCCAGTCGAGTGGCTCGATGAGCTTTGAGCGTCGGCCTCCGCGTTCGACCTCGGAGTACTTGAATTTCTTGGTTGAGGATCGTAGCAGCTGGGATGGAATGGAGCGCCAGACCTTGCGCGCTGCTACGCCGCTGATCCCGTTTTCGGGGTCGGTCATATCGGCGGTGTAGGTCTCGTCGATTTCGCGCTGCTCGACGCGCGCGTCTTCGATGGAAAGCGTCTTGCGATATGCGTTGACGGCGGCGGGCATGCCGCCCACGATTTGGTATCGATGAAACAGGTTGAGCGCGGCTTGGTGTGCGGCGTAGGTCTCGAGCGTGTCGGCGTGGGCACGAACGGCATCGGCCATCTGCTCCTCGCCGAGCGCCCAGAGAAACTCCTCGAACGACATGGGATGCATGGTCTCTTGGCGGACGCCACTGGGAAAAGGCAGCTTGCGCTTGCGCGTGGCGACGCCGAGCTGACTGCCGGTCGCGCATATGCGCCAGCCCGAACCCGAGAAAAAGCGAAGCGAGTTGAGCGCCCGTTCACAGAGCTGAACCTCGTCAAACAGGATGAATGCGGTTTCTTTGCGAATGGGGGTGCGTTTATAGTCTGAGATTCGTGCCACGATGGTGTCAACGTCGTCGGTGGGGCAGTCGAACAGCGGGGCAATCAGCTCAAGATCGGTCTGAAAGTCGAGTTTGACAAACGCATCGCCGGCGATTCGTCTGCCGATTTCCTCGGCAGCGTACGTTTTGCCCACGCGTCGTGCGCCACGGATGAGGAGGGGGCGCGAGGCGTCCTTTGTCGCCCATGATTCGATAACGGATTCGATTGATCTGCGCATGGGGCTGCCTTTCCAATTTCATGTACTTCAAATACATAGTTTAGTACGATTTCGTGTACTTGAAATACACGAAATCGTGGAAAAACGTGTATTTCAAGTACACGAAATTGAACCGCTGGAGCCTGCGGGCGGATAAACACTGCTCGTATGGTGTGGTTTTCATCGGACGCCCGCCGCGCTGAGCTGTACTTGCGCCTGCCTCGATCCCACCCCTATGCCTGCATCGAAGATTGTGCTGCCCGCTTGCGCTCCCAGCGTGCCAGCTTGATCGTCACTAGCGTGAGTATCCAGGCTACGAGCGAGAATGCGGCGCCAACCGCGCCCACGTAGGCAATGCCAATCCCGCTTACCACGGCGCCGCCCACCGCGGTGCCAAACGAAATGCCAACGTTAAATGCCATGGGCTCCACCGAACTCGCGAGCACCATCGATTTGGGATGGCGGCTGCGGGCCACGTCCATAAAGTGCGTGATGCACGAGACCGAAAACAGGTACATGAGCATCGCCAGGCTAAAGACAAAGACAAGCGCGAGGGGCATGGTGCCGCCAACGGCAAACAGCCCAAACAGAGCCGCGGCCTGGAGCACAAACGTCACGAGCAGCGCCCTCATGCCAAAGCGCGCATCGATCCATCCGCCCAGGATGTTCGAGATCAGGCAGAACACGCCGTAGGCCATAAGGGTGGTGCTCGCCTGAACGGTGCCCATGCCCAGCACCTGCTCCAGATAGGGCGTCACGTAGCCGTAGAACACATAGACCGAGCCCACGCCAAACAAGAAGATGAGCATGCCGGTGATGATGCTCGGCTCGCGCAGAAGCCCCGCCTGCTCGCGGAAGGTGGCAGGCTCGTCGGTTTGTCCGGCGCGCGGCATAAACGCCACGAGCGCGGCGCAGATCAGAACGGCGAAGGTCAGCGTGCCGTACATGGCAACGTGCCAGTCGAGCGTGTCGGCCACAAACTTGCCGATCGAGGTCACAAAGACCATCGCCACGGAGAATGCGCCGTACACCACCGAGATAGCGAGTGAGGTCTGCTGCGGGGACAGCAGCTCGGGGATATACGTCACGCCCACGGCGAGCAGTGCGCCCGAGACGGAGCCCAAGATGATGCGCGAGGCAAACAGCACTTGGAAGTTGGGCGCCAACGCCATGACAAGATTACCGAGTACAAAGACAATGCTGTAGCACACGAGTAACTGGTAACGGCGGAAGCGTCCCGTGCTGAGCGCAAGCGCCGGCGTTGCGATGGCGTAGACGAGCGCGAACACGCTGATGAGTTGGCCTGCGGTGGCAAATGAGATGCCGAGCTCCGTCGCCAGGTCGCCCTCGATGCCGATGACCACGAACTCCGAGCAGCCGAGCGAAAAGCCTAACAACACGAGCAGCGCTAGGCAGAGGTTGGTGCGCGCGGGGGAAAGCGCGGCAGCGGTTGATGCTGTTGTGGACGAGGTTGCGGTGGTCAAGGCGGTTGCTCCCATGTTGCGTTATATGAGCTAGATTCAGTCTCTGCAACTCTAGCAGAATACGACAAGAAGCAGCGCCTTTGTCACGGTCTGCGCTTGCCTGTATAGTCGCAATACAGGCGAAGATGGTCTCAGGTACATCGCGGGCGACAGGAGATCCCATGGGTATGCACACGACAAAGGTTGCAGTGGGCGAGGGCAAGTTTACGCTCGAGGCCCAGCTGACGGTGACGCCGCGAGGCATGGCGGTGTACGCCTGCTCGCCGGAGTTCGCACACCTGGGCGCCACGGCGCAGGCCATTCCGCGTCCCGAGCCCGGACGCACGGCGACTGTGAGCATCCTTGCCGTTCCGTGCCATCGCGACGAGATCCCGGCGCACGACATTGCGGCGGCGCTCGCTACGCGCTTTGGTGTGCCGGTAACCGCAAGCATGGGTTTTCATGTTGAACAGGCGAGCAAGGACGACTTGCAGCGCGTGCTCAATACCACGAAGGAGCTCATCGTCGCGCTCGAAGAAACCGCGGCCCGCATCTTGCGCGCCGGCTGGGATGAGGGCGGTGCGGGTGCCGAGGTCGTGGCGGTCGATGCCGCGACGGGCAAAGCGCTCGCTCCCGTCGATCGCATCAAAGCTCATACCGGCGAGGGTATCCTGCACCAAGCATTCCTGACGCTTCTGGTCGAGGGCCAGGGCGAAAACATGCGCCTGCTGCTCTGTCGCCGCAGCCCGCTCAAGCGCCTGTGGGGCGGGGTGCTGGCCGATAGCTGCGCCGGCCATCCGCTCCCGGGGGAGGGCGTCGCCGCCGCGACGGCGCGTCGCATCAACGAAGAGCTCGG
Organism: Collinsella aerofaciens; assembly: GCA_048227095.1. Classification (GTDB taxonomy): domain Bacteria; phylum Actinomycetota; class Coriobacteriia; order Coriobacteriales; family Coriobacteriaceae; genus Collinsella; species Collinsella aerofaciens_CF. The sequence continues at coordinate 4,970 of DBFAHJ010000164.1, forward strand.
CATCATGCGCGAGCCGGACGAGCTCAAGCATCTGGGGCACGTGGTGTACCGCGAGGATCACGGCGACGGCCGCTGTGAGTGCGAATGGTGCGAGGTCTACCTGGCCCGTGTTAAGCCGGGCGAGCTGCACATCAACCAAGAGGAAATATCGGAAGTACGCCGCGTGGCCCTCTCCGAGCTCGACGGCTATCTGCAAGGTCATCCCGAGCAGTTGGCCCCCTGGCTCCGCGAGGCCCTCAGCGATCCGTCTATCCGCACGGCCCTCGCCATGTAATCGCTGCCCAAACCATCACAACATTCGATGAAAATCTCGAAAACGAGGAAAAGCGTCGAATGTTGTGACGCTTTTCCTGTCTGTGCCGGCGAGCTCCCGTGTCATCTGGGGGTATAAGGCTAGCAAGTGTTTATTTGCGAGGCCAAGGGGGCGCCCCGTATGGATATCGATAACTTTGAATGGTGGTATAGCGAGGGCGAGGCTCCGGACGAAGAGTGGGACGAGCCCGCGCCGTGTGACGTGTCGAGCGGCGAGGACGAGACCGGCAACGATGCCGGTGTCGAGCCTGAAGCCGCCTCCGATGCCGCCGAACCCCTAACCTTTGAACAGGCTTGGGCCCAGGCCGAGGCCGACGAGGCGAAGGCCGATGCCACGGCCACGCTCGGCGAGCCGGCTGATATGTCGATCTCGCCGGCAAAGACCCCACAGCCGCGCCATACCATCGACCCCGGCAGCACGGCATCCTTCAGCATACTCGACGTGCCCGCGCAGGGTGCCCAGGCGCCCGCCCCCACCCATCGCCCCAACCTGGCTCGCGAGGAAGACGCGGGCCGTCGCTCTCCGCTCGGCCCCATTCTCATCGCCTTTATGGCCGGCGTCATCGCTTGCTCGGCGATCGGCAGCATCTGGGGTCATGTCGAGCAGCAGCGCCAAGACGCCGCCAAGGTCGAGATGTCTGTCGAGCAATCGCTCAGCCGCACGCGCTCGGTGCATGTATCGGTCGAGGTCAAGGACGGCGCGACGTGGGACACCGCGCGCGGCGACAGCCAGATGCTCGTCCATATCGTGGGTCGCACGCTCAAGGGGCAAGCGATCGACGAGTACCAATACGTCAATTCCGAAGGTGACGGCATCGAGCTCAAGCCCGGCGACTACGAGCTCACGGTCGATGAGCCGCCCGTCGCCACCGACGGCACGCGTTACCGTGCCTCAAAGCGCATGGTTCCGGTGAGTTTTAATTCACAGGCGCCCGATACGGTCGATAGCACGCCGCAGGGCGGGTTTGACCTTTACGCTATTGCTCAATAACTGCACCTGTCGCTCAACCCCGCTGCCAAGAGTGGGACAATAGCCCTCGACACCGTTGTTTACTATTGGAGGAAGTAGCATGTCCACCGTCACTACCATCAAGCGCGGCGGCCTCATCGCGGCCATCGATTCCATGGGCGCCCAGCTCACGAGCCTTGCCCTCAACGGCAACGAGTATCTGTGGCAGGGCGACCCGGCCTTTTGGGGCAAGCATGCGCCTATCCTGTTCCCCATCGTGGGATCGCTGCGCAACAACATGGCGACATCTGCGGCCGGCACCTGCGAGATGCCGCGCCACGGACTCGCTCGCATCGTCGAGCACAAGTTGGTCGAGGTTTCGGAGGACGGCTCCTCGGTAACGTACGAGATCACTGACACGCCCGAGTCGCTCAAGGCGTTCCCGTTCCACTTTAAGCTCAACATGACCTATGCCCTGACCGGCGACGCCACGCTCACGCAGACCTTTGCCGTCACCAACACCGGCGACGTGGCCCTGCCGTTCTCGGTGGGCGGTCATCCTGCATTCAACGTGCCCGCCCCCGGTGCCGAAGACGAGGCGTTCGAGGATTACGAGCTGGCGTTTACCGAGGCTTGGACTAACGAGGCTCCCATCATCACGCCCGACGGTCTTATGACGTTCGAGGGTAGCTACAAGGCTCCCGATAACTCGGACGTGCTGCCCATTACGCACCGCAGCTTCGATAACGATGCCATCATGTTCACCGATACCCCGGGCTCCACGCTCACGCTGCGCGGTCGCAAGTCGGGCCACGGCGTCAAGATCGACTTTGAGGGCTTTAAGTACATCGGCGTGTGGTCTGCCGCCAACGACGCCCCGTTTGTGGCGCTCGAGCCCTGGACCGGTCACACCACCATGGACACCGAGGACGACGTTTTTGAGCACAAGGTCAACACGATCACGCTGGCGCCGGGCGAGACGGACAAGCGCAGTTTTAGCGTTACCTTGCTCTAGAGGTTCCGCCGCTCGGTCGATGCTGCGCGTCGTCCAGAGCGACAAGTTGTCATTCAAAAGGCAAGGCATAGACCTTCTGGTCATGCCTTGCCTTTTTCATGCCACTTGTTCGCTCTGGACGTCGCTCGCCGGCATTGCCAAAACATCGGCGTCCCCAATGACTACCGCGTGTCTATTAATTTTTCGAGCTTGTGCTGCGCTGCTAGTTGCTGGCGTATATCCTGTTAAGTCGTCAGCATACGATTCAACAGGGAAGGCAGATTATGCATTCTCCCCATCAACGCGACGCGCATCCACAGCCGGTGTGCAGCCGTCGTATCTTCTTAGGCAGTGCGTTTGCTGCGAGCGCTTCCGTCGTCGCCGGCGCACTTGCCGGTTGCCAGCGCCCCTCCACGCTGGAAGTGGCCCAGCCCACGACGGGCGGCGGTCGCGACGACCTGTCCGATTCCGTGATCGGCAAGGACAAGATCCGCATCGGCATGGAGGCGGCCTACGCCCCGTACAACTGGCAGGTCTCCGAAGCCAGCAAGTACACTATCCCCATCGACAACGTGCAGGGCGCCTATGCCGATGGTTACGACGTGCAGATCGCCAAGATCGTCTGCAAGGCCCTCGGTGGCGAGCCCGTCGCCGTCAAGCAGGGCTTCTCGGGTCTTATCGATTCGCTCAACAACGGCCAGATCGACCTCATCATTGCCGGCATGAGCGCCACGCCCGAGCGCGAGGAGTCCGTCGGCTTTTCCGACCCGTACTTCATTGGCTACTTTGGCCTGTTCGTAAAAGAGGGCTCGCCCTACCAAAATGCGACCAAGCTCAGCGACTTTAGCGGCGCAACGGTCCTCGGCCAAAAGGACACCATGCTCGATACCGTCATCGACGAGATCCCGGGCGTTGTCCACAAGAACCCGGTCGATTCGGTCCCCACGGTGTTTTCGAACCTGCTGCAGGGCACCTGCGACGCCGTGACCTACAATACCGAGAACGAGAAGGGCTATATGGCCCAAAACCCGGGTATCGTGCCGATTCGATTTGCCGAGGGCGAGGGCTTTAAGCAGGAGGTCACGGCAAACGTCGGCTGCCGCAAGGGCTCGGACAAACTGCTTAAGCTCATCGATAAGACACTCAAGGGCATTAGCCAAGAGGAGCGCGACCAAATGTGGGACGCGTGCCTCGACCGTCAGCCGGCATAGGGAGGCAGCATGAAAACCATCAATCGCCTGGCCTCCTTTATCAAGGCAGACCACCGTTATGTATACCTGGGCACGAGCGTCATCGCGGCGCTCGGCCTGGCGTTTAGCCAGCGCAACCCCACGCCGATGAGTTTCTTGGCGCCTACGGGCGTGTTCCAAGACTGCCTCTGGGCAATCCTTTGGGCCTGGCTCGTCGTGTCGGCGGCGGCGCTGGTCACCAAGCTCATGCACTGGAACGACTATCGCGAAAAGTCGCCGTTCGCATCCGAGCGCTGCCGTCGTGGCGCACGCCTGGGCAGCTACGTCGTGGTCGCCATCGCGGCGATCTTTTTCGTGGACCGCTGCGTCATGTCGTTTATCGACCTGGTGCAGGTGAGCATTGTCTCGGATTCCAACCCCAGCGACTTTTTGTCGAGCCTGGTCTACATGACCTACAAGAGCGGTGACTTCTTCATTCGCGGTATCGAGATCACCATCGCGCTTGCCACCTTCGGCACCGTCATCGCCTTTTTCCTGGCGCTGCTTTTCGTGTTCCTGCGCATCCAGACGTTCGACCGTGTGGACAACGATCTCACGCGTTTCTTTAAGAGCATCGGCCGCGGCTTTGCGACCGTTTACTCCACCATCGTGCGCGGCACGCCCATGATGGTCCAGGGTCTGCTCATCTATTATGCGGGCTTTACCGTCCTGCGCAGCATGGGCTTCGAGACCGCCCAGGCCAACCAGATCTGGAGCACCTTCACTGCCGGCCTCGTCACCATTTCGCTCAACTCCACCGCATACATGATGGAAGTCCTGCGCGGCGGCATCGAGTCCATCGACGCCGGCCAGGCCGAGGCGGCGCGTTCGTTGGGTCTGTCGCAGTGGCAGGCCATGCGCAAGGTCGTGTTCCCCCAGGGCATTAAAAACGCGATCCCCGCACTCACCAACGAGCTCATCATCAATATCAAGGATTCGTCGGTGCTTTCGGTCATCGGCGTGTTCGACCTCATGTACGCCACCACCACCGTCGCCGGCGTGTACTACCGCCAGATGGAGGTCTACTGCGTTGCACTCGTGGTCTACCTGATCCTGACGCTCGTGGCGAGCCGCCTGCTCGAGGCCTTTGGCAAAAAGCTCGGCGCCGAGGCCCCGGCCACGCTGCCCAGCTCCAACTAGGCTCAAGACGAGGAGAATCATCATGGCAGATACCGCCACTACCGGCGCTGCGGCCGCCGCGCAAAACCAAGAGCCGCTCATCCGCGTCGAGGGCCTGCGCAAGAGCTTCGGCTCGCTCGAGGTACTCAAGGGCATCGACCTCGCTGTCAATCCCGGCGAGGTCGTCACCATCATCGGCGCCTCGGGCTCGGGCAAGTCGACCTTCTTGCGCTGCCTCAACCTGCTCGAGACCCCGGACGCGGGCCATATCTGGTTCCACGGCCAGGACCTCACGGCCGAGCGCTGCAACATCAATAAACTCCGCGAGGACATCGGCATGGTGTTCCAGGGCTTTAACCTGTTCAACAACATGGATGTGCTCGACAACTGTACCCTCGCGCCCGTCACGCTCAAAAAGATGAGCAAGGCCGAGGCCGAAAAGGTCGCGCTAGAGCATCTGGCAAGCGTGGGACTCGAAAAGTTCGCACACGCCGCCGTGGGTCGCCTGTCCGGCGGCCAAAAGCAGCGCGTGGCCATCGCCCGCGCTCTGTGCATGAACCCGCAAATCATGCTGTTCGACGAGCCGACCTCTGCGCTCGACCCCGAGATCGTGGGCGAGGTGCTCGAGGTCATGCGCAAGCTCGCCGCCGACGGCATGACCATGGTCGTCGTCACGCACGAGATGGCTTTTGCCCGCACGGTGTCCGACCGCGTGGTCTTTATGGACAAGGGCGTGGTGCTCGAGGACGCCGCGCCGGCTGAGCTCTTCGGCAATCCCAAGCACCAGCGCACCCGCGAGTTCCTCTCGCGTTATCTCAACGACAAATAATGCAAGCGAACGTGGCAAAGGGACCGCCTCTTTGCCACGTTATTTTTGGAGGAAGGCATGGCCGAGGTTTGGCGCTTCTTTGCGCACGAGGATGATTTTGCCGATATCGATGAGGTCGGCGCGTGCGAGCGCCTGGGCCGCGTGCTGTCGTTTCCGACGATTTCGAGCATGGATGCCCAGACGGTGGACTGGCAGGCGTTTGACGACCTGCGCGCCTATATGCAGCAGGGCTGGCCGCGCGTGTTTGCGACGGGCGAGGTCGAGCTCATCGACCATTCGCTGCTCGTGACGCTTGCCGGCACCGACCCCGCCCTCAAGCCGGTCATGCTCATGGGCCACATGGACGTGGTTCCCGTGGTGCCGGGCACCGAGACGGACTGGACGCACGATCCCTTTAGCGGGCACGTGGACGACACCTATATTTGGGGTCGCGGCGCCATCGATATGAAAGACCAGGTTGCGGGCATCTTGGAGGCCGTTGAGTATGCGCTGGCGCACGGCTGGCAACACGAACGAACGCTGCTGCTGGCCTTTGGCCAGGACGAGGAAACCACGCAGTACGGCGCGGGGGCGATCGGTCGTGTGCTCGAGAAGCGTGGCGTTGAACTTGAATATCTGATCGACGAGGGTGACTACCGTATTGTTTCGGCTGCCGAGTATGGCGCGGGCGAGGGCTGGCTTATGCATGCCGACCTCGCGGAGAAGGGTTACGCCGATATCATACTCAAGACGA
>DBFAHJ010000165.1:0-3469 GCA_048227095.1 Collinsella aerofaciens
CCTAACCGTCGAGAATTGCAAGATGGACGAGAAGGTCACGGTGAGCAACGCCGCAGCCACCGTGGGTAATTCGACCGCCGGCTTGCTCGAAGGCGACGAGCTTACCGTGGAGCAGGCACTGCGCGGCCTGATGATTCCCTCTGGCAACGACGCCGCCGTCGTGCTCGCCGAATATGTGGGCAAGAAGATCGAGCCTAAGACCAAAGACGCCGAGGCAACCTTTGTGAAGGCCATGAACGAGCGCGCTAAGAAGCTCGGCTGCACCGGTACGCTTTTTGAAAACCCGCATGGTCTGGACTTTGATGAGTGGGCTGGCGATATGCACTCAACCGCACACGACGTAGCGTTGATGATGCAGGAGGCCATGAAAAACGATACGATCCGCGAGGTCGTAGCGAGCGAGGATTCCCGGATCGAGGTCACGGGCGCCGACGGCACCGACCATTCGCATTCCATGGACACGCATAACTATTTGCTGGGCCAAGATGGCAACATCGGTGGCAAGACCGGTACCACCGACGACGCGGGCTATTGCTTTACGAGCGCCTACAACCGCGACGGCGACGAGATCTACACCGTCGTTTTGAACTCCACCACCACCGACCAGCGCTTTACCGATACCGCCACCCTTGCCAACTGGTACTACGGCCACAAGGTGACGGTCGCAATCGCCAACACACAGGAAAAGACCGCCAACGGCAACCCGCTTATGGCGCGCATTGGCCAAACCGACTGGACGGATAAGACGATCGACGCCACACTCGCCGATCCCACGGCGCAAGCGACCGTGTTTTCCCTTGCCGGCAAGGTGACCGAAAAGATTAGCTACGACGATCTTTCGGGCACGGTGCATGTGGGCGACAAGGTGGGTAGCGTCACGCTCAAGCAGGACGGCACCAAAATCGCCGTCATGGACCTAGTTGCCGACGAGGAAGGCGCAGGGCCGAATCCCATTGAATGGCTCCTTGTGAAGCTCGATCGCTTGGGCCGTCGCATCGACAACCGCCCGCTCACAGCAGAAAGCGAGACCGTCGCCAAGGCTCCTAAGGTGTAGGGCGCAAGAATAATAAGCCCACTGAAAGGAGGCGTCCGAAAGGATGCCTCCTTTTTTGAGGGTTCGAATCCCCAGCTTACGTTCTTGATAGCAAAAAGGGCCCCAAATGGAGCCCTTCTTTCAATTCATACTGGCGGAGAGCTGGGGATTCGAACCCCAGATGCCCTTTTGGGGCATACTCGCTTAGCAGGCGAGCACCTTCGGCCTCTCGGTCAGCTCTCCGTAACAGCCGTTCTATAGTAACCAAACAGTCGAAGTTGGGCAAGAGGGAATTTTCTAATTGTTCAGTGGCCTTTCCTCCTTGCAGTTTTCGCTACTACCCCAGCGAGCGATTGAGGGAGCCGAGCTCATCGTTGCCCATGGTGCGCCACATTTGGAAGATACAACCGCGCGCCAGGAAAAAGAAACCGTTGTCGACCAGTTGCACAGCGGCATCTGCCAGCTGATTCGTCACGGCGGACACTGGCGGCAGCTCTAGTCCGGCCTTGTGGATGGTCTCGACCGCTTCCTCGAACGTCGGCGGCTCATTGACACCCATCTCGTTCATAAGGCCCTGCATTTCCTCCAGCGCGTTGCTACCCGACTCCTCGCCGCGCGGCACGAGGCGGTAGCACGCCAACGCGAGCTCGAGCTGATCGCAATTCCAATAGGCAAACGCCAAGCGATAGAACAGGTAGCCGATTGCAGAACGATCGCTGGCAATACGTAGGCCGTGGCGCGCCACCTCGATAATCTCGTCAAAGCGCTCCAGACGCGCAAGCACGTTGATGAGCGCAAAGTGCGACTGCATGGACGAGCGCGCCAGATCGTAAAGATGGCGCACCTCGGGCAGTGCTCGTTCAAAGTCCTCCTGCTCGGCGTAAAAGCTGCAGATCTCGTGCTGGGCAAAGTACAGCGCATCGGGCGCACGAAGGATTCGCACAGAGCGGTCTTCTTCCAACACCGGTAGCACCATGCGCACCAGCTGGTTATCGCAAAACTGCGTTTGAACCGGACCTGTCGCCAAAAGCTCGGCGACGGCGCACTTGGCCTCCAACTCCTCAACAAGACGGGAAAAACCTTCAAAAGCACCTGTACGGTCGACTTTTGCCTGCTCGCGCAATTCAACAACACGGGCCACGTATGGGTCGTCGTCCTCTTCCATGACCTCTAGCTCATCAGCCGTATCGGCAAGCAGAAGGTCGCGCAACGCCGGCGGCAGCGAACGGTGGTCGTCACGCGGACGAGCGTGAACCTCAGCGGGCTCAATCGCATCCGGCGCGTCCGACTCATATGCCTCAAGCATGCGTTTGCACGGCATATCGTCCATATCCACGCTCTCAAGATCCTTGGCGACAGGCACGCAATTGGCCAGATAGGCCGCACGCCCAAAGGAATATGTTGCAATAATGCGCTCGCCCTGCTCGCCATCGGGAGCCGCAATCTGAACGTAGCAGCGCGCAATGCAAGCGCCTGCGGCAAAACACGCCGCCGCCAGCGTGAGTGCCACGCGCGCGTCGTGCTCCGCAGCCCAAATCGCACGCACGCCCTCGTCCAACTCGCGCCAGACGTCATCCTGGGCATCGTATTCACGTTGCGGCATGGCATCAACGACAGACTGCCCAAACCGAACGAGCATGATCCCCTCGGCAACGTTTGCCCGATAGGTATAGTCGAGCCGCGTGACCACGTTAAGTGCCTCGACAATACGCGCGAAGCGGGTACGCACATCCCACTCACCGCCCGGCTGGCAAGCCACCGTACCCGGTTTGCCCCACGGGTTATCGCTCGAGGCCGTATCGAACAGTCGGGGAACATCGTTGGTCGTCTTGGCGATATGCCACGCATCAAAGAGCGCGCAGCCCTCAAGGCTCGGCGAGGATGCCGCGGGGGCCAATCCGGCCCCGATGCGCTCAAGGATGCCGGAGAGGCGGTTGAGACGGCACTCGATGGCAAGCAGCATGTCAATCTCGTCCTGGTCCAACAGGCTACGATCAAAATTGAGATAGAAAATCTTTGAGCGATCAATGCGAGCCAGGCTCATCTCGGACTTGGCAGCGATGGTGCGCAGGCGGGGCAAGTCAATTTCGCTCATAAGGGCGGCGGCATAGCGCTCGATACCGCTCGGATTCTCGGCATGGTCAACGCGGTAAAGCAGCGTCTCGATAGCATCGGGGAGCGGTGCCGTGTTAAAGCCCAAAAACACCTCGACCGGCTCGGACAACTTTACGAGCTTGATCTTGTCGACAACGTTTTGCATACCCTCGTCGAGTCCGCCGGCGTCCGCCGTGTTCACAATAGCGCTTTCGGAGTTGGCAAATATCACGTAGCGCAAGAACATCGAGGCCATGAACTCGCCGTAAGGAAGGGCGCGGGTCGAATTCCATGTCTCGTGGTCGGACTGCTCGCGCATGGGGCCTTCGGGAGAGCCGGCAG
>DBFAHJ010000166.1:0-6272 GCA_048227095.1 Collinsella aerofaciens
GGTGCGGTCGGCACTAGTCTCCGGATGCCTGGTTGCGGCCGGTGGCGTAGTCGATCTGCACGTGCGGCTGCAGGTTGTAGCAGTACACGTGGAAGCAGAGGGTCTTGCCGTGGTCCTCGACCGATTGCGCCTCAAGGCGCACGCCGCGGCAGACAAGTTCCTCTTCGTTATACATGGGTGTGACGCGATAGAGCACGTGGTTGCCCGTCTCGCGGATGTAGCCGAGAATCTGCTCCTCAAACGGCAGCATGCCTGTCTCGTTGAGATAACGCGTGCCGGTGAGGAGATTCTTGCGGTTGGCGTTTTCGCCGCAGAGCGACCAGGCGATGAGATGGCAGCGGTTGTAGAGGCTCTGGCCCGGAATAAAGTCGTAGCGCTGCCGGCGCCATCCAGCGGGATGGATACGCGAGATATCGCCGCGCTCGCCTTGACCGAGTGATTCGGGGCCCACGCAGGCGAGCGCTTTGCGGGTGCGGCCCAGGCTGTCAAGCTTGGAGAACTTCTTAAAGCAACCCTCTTCTGTAGCGCGCTCGTATTCATCGAGCGTGAATGATGGTGTGCCGAGCGGGTGCGTGCTGTCGGCGCGCAGGGCAACGTAGGGGTTGCCGGCGTAGTCGGGAATGCTGCTGAGATAAACACCGCGGGCGCGGTTGAGGTCGGGGTTTTCGACCTCGTCGATGGGGGTGGCGGCGCTGTCCGCGGAAGCGCCGTCGCCGGTGTCGGTTGTGGCGGAATCGGAGCCATCGCCAGAGTCCTGGCTGTTTTGAGGGTCCGGGGAGCTCGCCGTTCCTGATTCGAGCCGATCGACCAGGTCCGCCTCGTCGTCGGTGCGGCTGGGACTTTCGTTTTGTTTTTCGGCCAGAGCTGCCGCCTGTTCATCACTTTGCGGCGACAACAACTTGGGCGCTCCGTCGAGCGACCCTGTGAACAGCGCAAACCCCAGCACCACGGCGGCGCCGATGGAAAGTACTTGCTTGTAGGCGGACTTGCGCGACATTGCGGCTCCTGGATGGACGGTTGGGAATCTACCAGTCTAGCAGGAGCCGGCAGGGGCCGTTCTGTCGAACAAATACTCAAGATTTGGGATAGACGCTACTGATTCATTTGCCTCATATGGAGCTGCGGTGGTTGTGTATGTGGGGCTATTTTGCGTTTCCCCAGATAAAACCCGCCAAAATAAACCTGTCCCTTTTTGGCAGGTTAATCGGGGGACTATTTCACCGCAACTTAGGGCACGGTTAGGGAGTGTGCACCTTAAAGAGTGGTGCCCTTGATTAGAGAGGTCGCGCTCGTCTCTCTAATTGTCTCTCTAAAGAGAAAGCCAGTTAAAGAGATAACATTGGGCTATCTAACAGTGAATTCGATACATCTCTCTAAATGTCTCTCTAAAATAAGGTGCTTATCTCTCTAAAGTTAGAGAGATATACTATACTTTAGAGAGATAAATCTATCGTTTTAGAGAGACGGAATGCCAATGCTGCTGGATGAACCTCTTGGCCTTATCGTTGAGCGCCTTCGCAGGCGGGGGACTGATGACGCATCGGTAGAAGTTAAAGCCTGCACGAATAAATTGAGCGCAGACGTATGGGAGACAGTGAGCGCTTTTGCGAACACTGCGGGTGGGCTCATTATTTTGGGCCTAAACGAAGCCGAAGGATTTGTTCCTTCGGCTAACTTTGCTATCGATAGGGTGCGCGATCAGTTTGTTTCGGGTATCGGAGACGGAGGCTCAGCGGCAGTGGTGACCCATGCGCCACGGTACGAGCTTGATCGAGGCGAGGTCGACGGGCTCCAGGTGCTTCTGGTGCGCATCTTTGAACTTGAGCTTAAAGCGAAGCCTTGCTATATCGGCGCGCGCGGCGTGCAGAACGGTAGCTACAAGCGCGTGGATGATAAAGATATCAAGATGTCACCCGCTGAGCTATATGAGCTGCAGAGTGCGTTGCTTCCGAGCGATGCAGACGGCACGGTGGTTTCGGAGGCAACAGTCGAGGATTTGGATCCAGATGTCGTGCGGTCTATTATCGCAAATCGCCGGCTGCAGACCCCCCGCGTTTTGCGCGGGGCCGATACGCTGGAAAAGCAGCTGGTCAGACTCAATATCACTACAAAGGATGGTGCGGTGAAGCTCGCAGGGCTTCTGTCGGCGGGAATTTACCCCCAGCAGTTCTATCCCAAACTCATGATTGATGTCGCCGTTCATTCCGATGTGGAAAAATCTGCACCCGGGCAACCCCGGTTTATTGACCGCCAGTTGTGCGATGGCCCGATTCCGGCTTGCATCGAAGATGCCCTTGTCGCGATTGGACGGAACTTGCGCAAAGCGGCGATAGTGCAAGGCGCTGGCAGAAGGGAGGATTGGGAAGTTCCCCAGGAGGTTTTGCGCGAGGCCTTGGCAAACGCCTGCATCCATCGAGAATATTCGCCCATGTTTGTGGGGCAGGCCGTGAGTGTCGATATCTATCCAGACAGAATAGAGATCAAAAACCCCGGTGGGCTTTGGGGCGGAAAGACGGTGGACAATCTTGCAGACGGGGAATCGCGCTGCCGAAACCCAAAGCTCATGAGCCTAATGGGGGCGACGCCGTTAGAGCATGCCGAGGGGCCCGTTGCAGAAAGCCAGGGATCTGGTATCCCGGCTATGATTCGCGAGATGGAGTCTCGTTCGCTTGGAAGGCCGAAATTTATCGTTAAGGCCGATTCGTTTACGGTGCTGCTTTCCCGGCACGGGGCGGAGCTTGCTGAAAACCGCACGTGGATTCAGAGCCATGTGGGCACCGAGCTGACGGATCGCGAGGAAACATTGCTCATGTTTATGCGGGAGCATGGGTGCGTATGCGATGTTCAAAAAATACGAGAGGCCCTGAAGTGGGATTCGGATGACATTCGCCTGATCTGCGGGAATCTTGTCGATAAACATGTCCTGTCAAAATGTGGCAAAGACACGTTTGAGATTATCGATATGAGCAGAGAATCGTCAGCTTCGACAGCGGATAGGATCCTGGAGGCTCTCAGAGCCGAAGTGGATATGACGGCGCGAGAAATAGCGGTTGCATCGGGGGTCAAAATTTCGTCCGTCCGCTACCATCTGCCAAAAATGGCGGATAAAGGACTCATCGAAGTAATGGGTTCATCGACGAGCCGCAACCGCCGCTATCGGAAGAAGTAGATGCAGCCGAGTCGCCCCTCTTGTGTCTCTCGAAGTGAGATGGGTGCTAGGGGGGCGACTGCCTCGCGATATTTCCCCAGATAAAACCTGCCAAAATAAACCTGTCCCTTATTGGCGGGTCAGTTAACGCAGTGCAGGTTGAGCATATGCGAGCGAGCGGTCTCCGGGTGCGGTAAGGTGACGTGAAACAAGCGGGCGCTGACCTTTTGGTCGCGCCCGTGAAGTTGAACGTCAGATTGCCGTGTCCGGAGCCCGCGCAGCGCCGAGCAGTTACGCCGTTTGTAAAACGGCGTAACCTAAAGGTTCATGTTGCCGTGAATGTAGGGGGTGACCTCGGGGGAGATATGGTCGCAGCCCAGCCCGCGCAGTGCGGACTCGATGGCGGCGGGCAGCGGGGTCTTGCCCTCGGCATCGACGGCGGTGCCGCCGAGCGCGGCAATCTTGGCGACATCTGCGGGTGCGGCCTCGATATGCATGCAGCCGCCGACCAAGCGCGCGCGTACCTGTGCCAGGTCAAGATCGTGCAGGTAGTCCTCGCAGGTGCGGATCAAATCGACCTTCTCGCGCGTAAGCTCCTCGCCCGTGGGGACGCGGGTGGCAAGACATGCTCCCGCCGGCAGGTTCCAAACGGGATAGCCCCATGCGCGCAGCAGCTCGCGCTCTTCGTCCTTGGTAAAGCCGACCTCCATGAGAGGGGAGCGTACGCCGAGCTCTTCTGCCGCACGCATGCCGGGGCGGTAGTCACCGCGATCGCTTGCATTGCTGCCATCGATGACGGTGGGAAAGCCGAGCGACTTGGCGTGGTTGACGATGGCGGTAAAGCCGGCGTGCTTGCAGTGGTAGCAGCGATTAGCATCGTTGCAGGCTACTTGGGGGAGCTGCAGCTGATCCACCGAAAGATTGAGCACGGGGAGCTTAAAATGCGGCCCCTCATTGGCCTGTCCATCAACGGACTGCTCAAACGAAGTCTGTTCGGGCGTGCCGATGAGCGGCGTGGTGAGATGGATGAGGAGGGTATTGGTAGGCATGATGCGGGCGCACACGGCGGCCAAAAAGCTGCTGTCAACGCCGCCGGAAAACCCGATGGCCACGCGCCCGTATGCCAAAAGCAGCTGTTCGAGCGCCGATAGCTTGTCTTGAAGCTCCTCTGCGGGTGCCGTGGTGTCTAAAATCATGAAACGTTCCTTATCGTTGAGTACTCGATCGAAAACTATAATCCTAATGCGTTACTTGCCATAAGACTTCTATCTGTGTAACGAAAGTGCAATATGGTATATACGTTATATACAAGTTGCCAAATGCGGTAGAGTTGCGGCAATGCGACAGCGAGAGTCGATGGGGGACCGATATGATCAAGGCTGTTATTTTTGACATGGATGGAACGCTGGTCGATACCGAGCGTTTGGGGATTAAGGCCTGGAAGGCAGGCGCCGCTGAGCTGGGGCTCGCGATTGATGAAGCGCTGATCCATCAGTTTATCGGCCGCACGCTGCCCGATGTTATGGACATCCTTGATGAGCATTACGGCAGCCATGAAACCACCGAGGCGATCTATCGTCGCCACAAGGAGATTCGCGACGAGATGGTCAAGACCGAACTGGAACTTAAGGCCGGTGCCGCCGAGTGCCTAGACGAGCTGCTGGCTGCGGGCTATCACGTGGGTCTAGCGACGTCGTCGCGCCTCGTTACGGCCGAGCGCAACCTTAAGATGGTCGGTCTTTTTGGCAAGTTTGAAACGGTAACGTGTGGCGAGGACGTCGTGCACGGCAAGCCCGACCCCGAGATGTATCTGCTCGCCTGCGAGCGCGCGGGCTTTGCTCCCGAGGAATGTGCCGTGGTCGAGGATTCGCGCAACGGCTGCGTCTCGGGCATCACGGCCGGATGCCATGTCTTCGCCGTCCCCGATATCGTGCCGCTGCCGCAGGACGTGGTGGATGGCTGCGAGGCCGTGCTCGATACGCTGTTCGACCTGGCGGCGGCAATCAAGACTGTGCGTTAGAAAATTGCGGCGTTGAAACGAGCGATTGCTCACGTTTGCGCTTAAGCAAAAGGGGTCCGGCAATGGTCGGGCCCCTTTTGCTTAAGCGGCGACTTAGCATACTCGCGGGCGTGCTATAGATACGCACCGAGGTTGATGGCCGTGGCGTCGGTCTGGCTGCTTGCCTGGGTGCTGGCGCGTTCCAGTAGGAACGGACGTACCAGTTCTTGGCGGTTGATATCCTCGGCGGCGACTGCGGTGACGGTACGCGCTGCGGAGCCGACACGGATATGCTTGATCTTTGCCGGGGCCTTGTTCTCGATTTGCTCCATCAGCAGTTGGACACCCTTGCGGCCAATCTCGTAGCCCGGGGGCGCTACCGTAGTGAGCGGGACCGATCCGCTCCAAGCGAGCGGGTTGCCATCGCAGCCTGCTACGCGTACTTGCCCGGGGACAGAGATGCCCTTGTCGACCAGTGCCGAAACGACGCCCGAGGCCAACACATCGGTCAGGCCGACGACAAAATCGGGACGTTCGTCCGCGGGGCGCTCGGCGATTTGGGCACCGATGCCGTAGCCGTCGGCAGCGGTATTCCATTCGCCGGCGTCGATGACTTCGATCTTGATATCGGGGTGCAGGGCGAGCGCCTTATGAATGCCAAGGACGCGCAGGGTGAGTTGCATAAATGCTGCTCGGCCGACGACGACAATATGGTGCGCGCCGCGGGCGATGGCAAGTTCGGCAATGATGCGACCCTGGGCCTCATTGTCGGCCGCTACGTAGTAGCCGGGCTCGGAGCAATGGATGTCCAGATGGACGATCGGCACGGGCATCTTGGTCATGGCGGGGTGCCAGTCGGGGGATGCCATGGGCTGAACCATGACGCCGGACATCTGGGTGCCCATAAAGTAGCGCAGGTAATGATCCTCGAGAATATCGTCGTTATCGGCGTTGGCGATGAGCAAGTCGTAGCCGTGCTTGCGGGCCTCGTTGTGGGCGCCGCTGGCGATTTGGAGCGAAAAGCCGTGATCGAGACGGGGGAGCACCAGGCCAAAGGACTTGGTGGCGCCGCCCGCGAGCTGACGGGCGCTTTGGTTGGGCAGGTAGCCAAGGCGATTGATGGTC
>DBFAHJ010000167.1:0-3633 GCA_048227095.1 Collinsella aerofaciens
TCCTCAAGCTGAGTGTTCTTGGGCACATCGGAGACGGTGGCCTCGGTGATGAGAATCAGGCTGGCGACAGAAGCAGCGTTCTGCAGGGTGACGCGGCTGACCTTGACGGGGTCGAGGACACCCATCTCAATCATGTCGCCCCACTCACCGTTGGCAGAGTTGAGACCCTGGCCGGCGGGCAGCTCGGCAACCTTGTCGACCACGACAGCGCCCTCAAAGCCAGCGTTCTTGGCGATGGTAGCGACCGGAGCGGTCAGAGCCTTCTTGACGATATCGACGCCAATCTTCTCCTCGGGGTCGTCGATCTCGACAGCGTCGAGCGCAGGAGCAGCGTCCATGAAGGCGACGCCGCCGCCAGCGACAATGCCCTCCTCGACAGCAGCGCGGGTAGCCTGCAGGGCGTCCTCGACGCGATGCTTGATCTCCTTGAGCTCGGACTCGGTAGCAGCGCCGACCTTGATGACGGCAACGCCACCGGAGAGCTTGGCCAGGCGCTCCTGGAGCTTCTCACGATCGAAGTCAGAGGTAGTGTTCTCCATCTCGCCCTTGATCTGAGCGATGCGGGCGTCGATGGCCTCCTTGGAGCCAGCGCCGCCGACGACGACGGTGTTGTCCTTAGAGATGGTGACGGACTTGGCGGTACCGAGCATATCGGCGGTGATGTCAGCGACCTTCACGCCCAGCTCGTCCAGAGCAGCCTGACCACCGGTGAGGACAGCGATGTCCTCGAGGATGCGCTTGCGGCGGTCGCCGTAGCCCGGAGCCTTGACGGCGCAGACGTTGAGGGCGCCACGGATCTTGTTGAGGACGAGGGTAGGCAGGGCCTCGCCGTCGATGTCCTCAGCGATGATGAGCAGGCCACGGCCAGCGCGCTGGACAGCCTCGAGAACAGGCATGATGTCCTGGACGCTGGAGATCTTCTGGTCGGTGATGAGGATGTACGGATCCTTCATCACGGCCTCCATGCGGTCGTTATCCGTGACGAAGTAAGCGGAGACATAGCCCTTGTCGAACTGCATGCCCTCGACGGTGTCGATGGTGATATCGAACGTCTGGGAATCCTCGACGGTGATGACGCCGTCCTTGCCCACGACCTCCATGGCCTCAGCGATCTTCTCGCCGACCTCGGGGTCACCGGCGGAGATGGTACCGACGGAAGCAATCTGCTCCTTGGTCTCGACCGGCTTGGCCTGCTTCTTCATCTCGGCGACGGCGGCGTTGACGGCCTTGTCGATGCCGCGACGGATGGCCAGCGGGTTGGCGCCAGCGGCGACGTTGCGCAGGCCGTCGTTGACGATGGCCTGGGCGAGCAGGGTTGCGGTGGTGGTGCCGTCACCCACGGTGTCGTTGGTCTTGGTGGCAACCTCCTTCACCAGCTGGGCACCCATGTTCTCGATGTTATCCTCGAGCTCGATCTCCTTGGCGACAGAAACGCCGTCGTTGGTGATAGTCGGAGCGCCGAACGTGCGCTGCAGGGCGACGTAGCGGCCCTTGGGACCCATGGTGACGGTAACGGCGTCGGCCAGAGTGTTGACGCCCTTGGCGAGCTTAGCGCGGGCATCGGTGTTGAACGTAATGTTCTTTGCCATAGTGGGTAATCCTCCAAAAGAAATGTAACTCGCGTCGCCGCTTCCGAGTCCTATGCGGCGGGCGCGCTCAAAGACGAATCAGAGAGCCTGGTGAGATTAGGCCTCGACGACGGCGTAGATGTCATCGGCGCGCATCAGCAGATACTTCTCGCCGTCGACCTTGACCTCGTTGCCACCGAACTTACCGTAGATGACAACGTCGCCAACCTTGACGTCCATGGGGATGCGCTCACCCTTGTCGTTGACCTTGCCGGCGCCCACGGCAACGATGGTGCCGCGCTGCGGCTTCTCCTGAGCGTTGCTGGCGATGTACAGACCAGAGGCGGTCTTCTGCTCGGCCTCGTCGGGCTTGACCAGGACGCGATCTGCAAGCGGCTTCAAAGACGACATGCTTGTTTCCTCCTTTGTGGGCCGCGCGGTCATGCCGCGCGGGTTAACCCTTTTTGTTTGCGTACGCGTTGAATGGTACCCACGAATGACGGGTTATACAACACAGAGTCAAAAAATCTTATTTTTTGGCACTTAGATTTTCTGAATGCCGGTGGATAACTTAGCGGTGGCTCCCGTGTGGCTCCGGAGGGGCGGGGCATAAGGTTTCCTGCTCGGGCAGTCCTGCTCGCACGAAGGCCACATTAAGCGGCTTTCGGCTCGTGCGGAACTCGCGATAAACCTTATGCCCCGCCCCTCCGGAGCCACACGGGAGGCAGGTTAACTAATTCGAGCCCGGCATTCAGAAAAGTCAGTGCAGCAAAATGGCGATGCAGATGGTGCGAATAAGAAAGGGGCACGTTGCTGAAACGTGCCCCTTATGAGTGGGGTATGAGGTTAGCGCTCGTAAATCAAGTTACCTGCCAGGTAGGTTGCTTGAACCTTGGTAGCCTGGAGCTCTTGGGGGTCGATGGTGAGCGGGTTTTGGTCCAGGACTACCAGGTCGGCATACTTGCCGGGCTCCAAGCTGCCGAGGTTTTGCTCGTCGCCCGCTGCGTACGCGCTGCCCAGGGTGTAGTTGCGCAGGGCTGTTGCTGCATCGATGCGCTCGCTCGGTAACCAGCCGCCCTCGGGCCAGTGGCTTTTGGGGTCCTGGCGCGTGATAGCCGTGTAGAGCACGTTCATGCTGGTAACGGGCGTGATAGGGCTGTCGGTACCGAAAGCTTGGCGAATGCCGCGCTGCTTATAGGTCGCAAACGGCCACATGATGCGGCTGCGCTCCAGACCCAGATCGCGCTCGGGGCCGCCCGGGTCGAGTGTAATGTGACAGGGCTGGCTCGAAGCAACCACGTTGAGCTTGCGCAAGCGATCGATGTCCTTGGGCAGGAGGTTCTCCAGGTGCTCGAGCGTGTTATGGCCGTGCTGGGGCAGGCCGTACAGTTCGGCGGCCTCCTCAAAGATATCGAGCGCGGCATGGATGGCACCGTCACCAATAACGTGGATGCGTACGGTATGACCGCGCTCCGCGGCCGCCAGAACCAGTTTGCGCATGCGCTCAGCCGGGACCGTCAGACGGCCCTGGTCGCCCGGGAAGCGCGGATTGGTATAGGGCTCGGTGAGATATGCCGTGTGTTCGCTCGACACGCCGTCGAAGAACTGCTTAAAACCTGGCGCCGAAAGCAGCGCGTTGTTCGCGTAACGTACCTGGAGCTCTTCTAGACGCGACTGGTCATCCAGCAGCGTGGGGAACAGATGGGCACGAATGCCCAGCTTGCCGGTCGTCTGCAGCTTGTCGTAGACATCGTCGCGGATAAAATCACAGCCCGGCATGGGCATGAGCGACATATCGCAGATCGAGGTGATGCCCTGCTCGGCCATGCGCCTCATTTGATCGGCGTAAGCGCTTGCGATGCGATCTTCGCCCAGCCACTCAAGACAGCGCGGCAACAGCTGCATGGCAGCCGCTTCGTGAGCAATGCCCGTGAGCTCGCCGTTTGCGTCCTTGTCGTAGCTGCCGCCCGCCGGCGGCTCGCTGTCGCGCGTGACGCCGAGCGCCTCGAGTGCGCGGCTGTTGAGCCACAGCGTGTGGCCGTCGCCCGAGTACATAACGCAGGGA
>DBFAHJ010000168.1:0-12059 GCA_048227095.1 Collinsella aerofaciens
CGATCGATGCCATGGGGCTCGATAACGACAAATATGAGCTCAAGCTGATCATGGCGTTTGGCGTTCCGGCCGAGACACAGGTGATCGATGCGATCGATTCCAACCCCGACGGCTCCATCAATTATTGGCGCGACGAGGCGCGGGTGCACCACGTACCCAAGCGTCCGCTTGCCGACGTGCTGCTGTAGTTGTGCGTCGTTGCGGCGCAATCCGGCGGTAAACCACCACAAAGGTACCTGTCCCCTTTGCGGTGGTGCGAGGGGAGGACGTGTGGCAGATTTGTATTTGGTGCGGCATGGGCAGACTGAGCTCAATGTGCAGAACATTTTGCAGGGTGGGCACGATTCGCCGCTTACGGCGCGCGGGCGCGAGCAGGCGCTGGCGACGCGCGCGGCGTTTGAGGCGCGTGGCGTGACCTTTGACCGTGTGTATTCCTCGCCGTTGGGCCGGGCGCGGCATACGGCTGAGCTAATTGCTGGTGAGGGCTGCTCGATAGAGCTGGTCGATGACCTGCGCGAGTGGCATTTGGGCTCGCTGGAGGGTACATCAAATCGCGAGATGCCGCCGCAGCCCTGGGGTGATTATCCGGTGGCCTTTGGTGGCGAGTCTGAAGGCGAGCTCCAGTCGCGCATGGTCGCGGCGCTGTCCCACATCATGGCCAGGCCGCAGCACGACTGTGTGCTGGCAGTCTCCCACGGCTCTTCCTGCCAGGAGTTTCTTGAGTATGTGACTGGCAGGGGAGAGCTACCCGACAACGGTGCCGTGCTTCATTTTGGCTATTGCGACGGTGCGTTTTCGCTCCTTGATTGGTAACGAACGAAAGGACCCCTATGAATAAAGATCTGTATCTGGTCCGTCATGGACAGACGATATTCAACCTTAAGCGTATCATTCAGGGGTGGAGTGACTCGCCGCTTACGCAGTTGGGTTGCGACCAGGCGGCGCGCGCCGGCATGTTTTTACGTGCGCGCGGCATTGAGCCCGATCATGCCTACACCTCCACGCTTCATCGCACCGAGCAGACTATCGCCAACCTGTGGCCGGGCTTGGCGTACGAGCGCCTGGACGGTCTGCGCGAGTGGTTCTTTGGCGACTTTGAGGCCGAGCGCGTGATGCTTATGCCCGAGCGCCCGTGGCGCGATTTCTATCGTCAGTTTGGCGGCGAGGGCCAGATGCAGGTGCGTGAGCGCATGGTGGCGACGCTGACCGAGCTTATTCGACGTCCGGACCACGAGTGCGTGCTCGCGGTGAGCCACGGCTCGGCTATCAAGGAGTTTTTGGACCACGTGCGGGGCGCGGCGGCAGACGAGCGCGAACGCGTGCCGGGCAACTGCTCGGTGCTGCACTTTGCGTTTGACGACGAATCCGACACGTTTGAGCTGATTGAGATTTTTACGCAGGAGGATTACGCACGCGAGCTGGGCCTTGAACCGCTTGTGGCTACTGCAGGTCCGCAGCGCGGATAACGCGAGCGTGGCGGCTCGGGTCGCCGGCATAACTTCTCGACGCAAAAGGGGCGGAGATGCATGTACCTGCTGCATCTCCGCCCCCTGTTTGTTGAGCTGCCGATTTTTGTGCTGCGCGGTCTGGTCTTGCTAGAACCGCGCGACTTGGTGCGTGAGCAGACCCGTCGGAACCTGCGGTGCGCCGCCGCTGACCTGCGCAGCGGGGAAGAGCGCGGCAACGGTAAAGTTGAACGGCTCCTTGCCGGTGTACGTTCCGGCGGAACGGGCCTCATCGGCCAGGAGCTGTGATACCCCGACTAGTGCGCCAGCGTAGGCAGGGTCGTCGGCCAGTACCGGCTCCGGCGCCTGGTCGAGCATGGCACGGATGGCGCCGACGGCGTCCTCGCGCTTAACCTCCCACACGCGGTGTGTAATGCCCGCAGGATCGGTGACGGCGTAGAGCGAGGCGCCCTCTTTGGCGGCGCCCAGGATGATATCCATGACGGGCGAGGCCTCGTAGGCGAGCGTTACGGGACGGGGCTGTACCTTGAGGTCGGCGAATGCGCGCGCAGCGGCGGCCGTATCGGCGGCAACCGCGTCGCCGCCCGCCAGCGCACCAACCGGGCAGATCGCCACAACGCCCGTCACGCGCCCCGGCTCCCCCGAGCATTCGTACACGTAATACGCCGCACCCGGGTCCTTGAGCATCAGGCCATCGGCAATGGCTCCGCGCAGAGCATCGTTGCCGCTCAGGATGCTGCCCATTGCGGGCAACGCCTCGAGCACGCGGTCCTGAGCCGGGCGGATGCAGGGAAACGGAAGTGCTTTCATGGGCGGTCCTAACGCACGAGTTGGTTTGTTCGCGGCTTATTATGCCCCAACTTGCCCATTCGCGTCCCAGAGCACGTTATCGGCGAGCGCGATGAGCACGTTCTGACAGCGAACGATATCGGCGTGGGGCACATATTCGTTGGGCTTGTGCGCGAGCGCGAGCGACCCGGGACCGTAGCTCATGCAATTGCGGTTACCTGTCTTGCCGGCAATGACGGCGGTGTCGGTGTAGCCGGTAAAGAAGCCGACGGTTGTGTCCGCGTCCGTCACGTCATCGGCGGCACGCTTGAGCGCTGCTAGAAGGGGAGAGTTCGGGTCGCGCTCGATGGCGGGGCGGTCGCCCGTCACGGTGTAGCTGCCATGGCAACCGGGAATGGCGGCTTTGGCGACGGCGATGGCCTGCTCTACCATGCGCTTCGCGGCTGCCGTATCGGTCGGCGGAGTCAGGCGCATATCGACCCAGACCTTGGCGCGGTCGGGCACGACATAGGGGCGATATCCGCCCTCAATTTGGCCAAACGTGATGGTCGAAGACCCCAGCTCATCATGCTCGGGCAGCGCTGCGAACGCATGGCGCAGCGCGCAGACGGCCTCGGCCATGGCGGCGACGGCATCGGCGCCCTTCCAAGGCTGGCTCGCGTGTGCCGTCACGCCAGCCATTTCAATCTCGAACCACGTACGCCCCTTGTGCGCCACCTGGATCTGTCCGTCGGTGGGCTCGGTGTCCAGCACCCATTCGCGCGAACCGACCCAGCCGGCATCGATGGCTGCCTCGGAGCCTCGCATAAAGTCCTCTTCGTCGACCGAGCAGATGAGCGAAAAGCCGCGGCGGGGTAGCGCGCCATCCGCCGCCACGCGCTCGAGCGTATGGACCAGTGCGGCAATGGCGCAGGCCAGGCCACCCTTCATGTCGCAGGCGCCACGGACATAGAGTTTGTCGTTACGCACAACCGTCCCGAGCGGCGGAATGTCCGCGTCCCAGCCATCGCCCAGCGTAACGGTATCCATATGGCAGATATAGACGAGTCGCGGCTCGTCGCTTTGGCCCGGCACGGTGACCATAAGGTTGCGGCGCCCGGGGAGTACTTCGAGCTCTGCAATCTGCACGGCATCGAGTACCGGATGGCTCAGCTGCGCCAACTGTTCCTCAACCAACGCTTTGATATAGCGTTCAATCTCGCCCTCATACGCACCTGGGTCGGAACTGTCGATCCGCACGAGTCCTTGCGTAAGCCGCCAAGCAAAATCTGTATCAACCATAGGCACCTCACAGATAGTTAGGTCAACATACAGATTGTATGCCAAGAAGCGGCTCGGTGCATTTAATGGAGTGCTCACAGAAACGGGGGCGCCTCTCATGCGAAAGGCGCCCCCGCGGGCATTCAATGTCAGTGACGGGCAGGCCACATGGGGAACTGCCCGTCAGATCAGCCGGCGCTATTTGATCACGCGCACGCGATACATCGACGGAATCTGCTTGAGCGCCTCGATGGTGCTGCTGTCCAGGTGCTCGTCGGTGTCGAACATGGTGTAGGCGTTCTCGCCGGCGGACTCGTTGGTCATACGCTGCACGTTGGCGTTGTCCTTGGCCAAGATGGCTGTGATCTGGCCGATCATGTTGGGCACGTTGGCGTGCAGGCAGGCGATGCGGCTCGCGGCGCGCGCCTTGCCCATGCTGCAGGCGGGGTAGTTGACGCTGTGCGCGATGTTGCCGTTCTCCAGGTAATCCTTGAGCTCGCTGATGGCCATATCGGCGCAGTTGGCCTCGGCCTCGCCGGTGCCGGCGCCCGAGTGCGTGGTGATAAACGTGTTGGGCATCTTGACGGTTTTGGGCGTGGCAAAGTCGCAGCTAAACCAGCTCAGCTTGCCCTCGCGCAGGGCAGCGTCGACGGCGTCCTCGTCAATGATGGTTTCGCGTGCGTAGTTGATGAGCACGGCGTCGGGTGCCAACAGGTTAATCTGCTCGGTGCTGATCATGCCGATGGTGTCGGCCTTGCTGGGCACGTGTACGGTGAGGTAGTCGCAGCCGCGGCAGAGATCCTCGAGCGTGCCCACACGCTGCACCTCGCGGCTCAGCACCCACGCGTGCTCAACGGAAATGAACGGGTCGTAGCCGTAAACGTCCATGCCCAGGTCGACGCAGGCGTTGGCGACCTTGGAGCCCACGTTGCCCAGGCCGATGACGCCGATGCGCTTGCCCTTGAGCTCGCGGCCCACAAAGGCCTTCTTGGCCTTTTCGGCATCGACCTGAATCTCGGGGTCGTCGGCGTTGTCGCGCACCCAGTTCATCGATTGCACCACGCCGCGGCTCGAGAGCACCAGCATGCCTAGGACGAGCTCCTTAACGGCGTTGCTGTTAGCGCCGGGGGAGTTAAAGACGACGACGCCCTTCTTGGCGTACTCCTCGACGGGGATGTTGTTGACGCCGGCGCCGCAGCGGGCGATAGCGCGGATGCCCTCGGGCAGCTCGTAGCCGTGCAGGTCGGTCGAGCGCATCAGAATGGCGTCGGCCTCTTCGGCGGTGCTCACAAACTCGTAGCCCTCACCAAACTCGACCTTGCCGTCTTTGGTAATGTCATCGATGGTTTTAATCTTGCGCATGGAAAACTCCTTAGCAGGTTTTGATCTATACAGGGTGGTCTGAGATGGCTGATCGGCCCGCGCGTTGCGGGCTAGTTAGATCGCGGGCTCAAACTAAGCTGCGCTTCGAAGTCCTTCATGTACGAGGCCAGTGCCTGCACATCTTCCATGGTTACGGCGTTGTAGACGCTCGCGCGCATGCCGCCCACCAGGCGATGGCCCTTGACGTTTTGAATCTGGTGCTCGGCCGCGCCTGCGACAAAGGCCGCATCGAGCTCGGCGTCGCCGGTACGGAAGGTGACGTTGGCGATGGAGCGGCTGTCTGTCTGCGTGGTGCCATGGAACAGCTCGCTTTGCTCGAGCAGGTTGTAGAGCAGGTTGGCCTTGGCCCAGTTGCGCTCGGCCATGGCGCCAAGTCCGCCGGTTTGCTCCACCCAGCGGAATACCTTGCCGCACACGTAGATGCCAAAGGTGTTGGGCGTGTTGAGCATGGAGCCCTTGGCGGCCTGGGTCTTAAGGTCCATGTACTGCGGCGCCCGCGCAAAGGCGGGGCCGTCGGCGATGAGGTCGTCGCGCACGATAACCACGGTCACGCCCGCGGCGCCGGCGTTTTTCTGCGCGCCGGCGTAGATGAGCCCGTAGCGCTCAACATCGAGCGGCTGCGACAGAAAGCAGCTCGAGACATCTGCGACCAGCGGTACGTCGCCGCAAGCGGGCAGCTCGTGGTACATGGTGCCAAAGATGGTGTTGTTCTGGCAGATGTAAACGTAGTCGAGCCCGTCGCTCGCGGCCTCGGCGGCAATGCGCGCGTTGATGTCGGCCATGTCGGGGATGCGGTCGAAGTTGGTGTCCTCGGAGCTCGCGAGCAGCACGGCCTCGCCGTACTTGGCGGCTTCTTTGTATGCCTTGTTGGCAAAGTTGCCGGTCACGACGTAGCCGGCGCGGCCACGGCGCATGAGGTTCATGGGGATGCCCGCAAACTGCAGCGTGGCGCCGCCCTGCAAAAACAGGACGCGGTAGTTGTCGGGGATGCTCAGCAGGCGGCGCAGAGTTGCCTCAGCGTCATCGATGATCTGCTGGTACATGCTAGATCGATGGCTCATCTCGAGCACGGACATGCCGCAACCGCGGTAGTCCATCATCTCGTCGGCGATCTCGGCGAGCACGCTTGTGGGCAGTGCGGCCGGGCCAGCTGAGAAGTTGTGCACACGTGCCATCTTCTAGTTCCCCCTCGTAGTCGTTTGAACGTTCGGGATACTTTAGCACAGTGCAGCGCCAGGCGCGACCGCATCACGGTAAAACTCGAGTGCGTCGCTATGATTTACAGGATGGTTACATGGGGGAGGGGTGCTTTACTCCTCAGGCAAATCCGAATCTGCGAGCGAAGGCATGAGGTTCCTAGGCGCTTGATCTCTTCGTCGCAAATTAGCCACTTCCTGGTCACTACGACGCCAGTGTGGCGATGACGGCTTCGTCGCCGGCGTATATGAGGGTGTTGCCGTCGGGGATGATCGTCTGGCCGTCGCGCTTAAGCATCACCACAATAAACGGGTGCTTGCCCTGCGGCACGTCGCGCAG
The DNA here is from genome assembly GCA_048227095.1 of Collinsella aerofaciens. Taxonomy (GTDB): domain Bacteria; phylum Actinomycetota; class Coriobacteriia; order Coriobacteriales; family Coriobacteriaceae; genus Collinsella; species Collinsella aerofaciens_CF. Next base: position 6,435 of record DBFAHJ010000168.1, read on the forward strand.
ACGCTGGCCGGCCAGGCGACCGTGGGGCGTCACGGTGACCTCGCGCAGCGTAACCTCGGCACGCTCTTCGAACGTTGGGGCGGCCATCACCAACAGATCGCCTTCCTGGATCACGGTGTCGCCATTGGGCAGTACCGGGTGCGCCCCGTCGCGCAGCACCAGGACCACGAGCATGTCTGTGGCGCTGCCAATGTCGGCGAGCGAGCGACCGGCAAACGGATGTCCAGCGCCTACCTTGAGCTTGACGAACGACATGCCGTCTTCGTCGCGGTAGTCGTTAAAGGTGCGACGCACGTCGCCGGTCGCATCGATCATATCGAGCTTCTTCGCCACCGCCGGCAGCAGCGAGCCCTGCACCACAATGCTCGACACGGCAATCACAAACACCAGGTCAAATAGGTCGTGTCCGCCGGGAACGCCGGCCACCACGGCAAAGAGACTAAAGACGACCGAAGCTGCTCCGCGCAGGCCCGCCCAGCTTACGAGCGCGACCTGGCGAGGGTTCGTCCTAAACGGCGCTAGCAGCATGCCTACGGCGATGGGGCGGCTCGCAAAGAGCATAAACGCCATGAGTGCCAGGCCCGGTAGCAGCATTTGCGGCAGGCGTGCGGGTGTAACGAGCAGGCCCAGCAAGAAGAAGATGGTCATCTCTGCCATCTCGGTGAGGGTGTCAAAGAAGTGCGCCATCTCGACTTTGCCGGTGATGTCGCTGGCACCCAGCACAATGCCGGCCAGGTATACAGCCAAAAAGCCGTTGCCGCCCAGGTAGCTCGGCAGCGCGTAGGCGACGATGGCCACGGCGAACAAAAAGATGGTCTGCGCGTCCTTGGCCGTTGCGTGCGCGCGTTCAATCAGGCGGCCCGCCGCCCAGCCGATGGCAAGGCCCAGGCCCACGCCCAGGATAATCTGCTTGGCCAGCAGTGCGGGAATGTTGATGTCGCCGCCGGCCGCTAGTGTGGCGAGCACGGCGGTGAGCATGTAGGCGACGGGGTCGTTGGAGCCCGATTCGACCTCGAGCAGCGAGTCGGTGCCACCTCTCAGCGACAGGCTGTGCTCACGCAGTACGCTAAAGACGCTTGCCGCGTCGGTGGATGCCACGACCGATCCCAGCAGCAGGCCACCGATCCAGTCGAACCCCAGCGCGAAGTGGGCGAACACGCCGGTGATGCCGGCAGTGATGACGACGCCGAGCGTGCTCAGCAGCACCGCCGGCGCAGCGACGGGCTTGGCGCGGTCGATATTGGTGTTAAAGCCGCCGTAGAACATGATGAACAGCAGCGCCGTGCTGCAGACGGTTTCGGTGAGTGCGTAGTCGCTAAAGTCGATATGCGTCGGGCCGTTGACGCCCAACAGCATGCCCAGCGCGATAAAGATGAGCAGGGTGGGGAAGGGGAGTTTTTTGCCGACGGGTTTGATGGTCAGGCACAAAATGATGACGAGGCCGATAAAGAGAAGGATCTGGTTCATGGATAGTGTCCGCTCCTGGGTGGTTGGCGTGGCACGGTCAGTTGTCTGCGATTATTTGTACCCAAAGATGGTGGGTTTATGGGGTTGGATTGCGGGCGTGCGCGATATCGTCATAGATGGCTGCCGTCTTTGCCTCTGCTCGGAAACCCTTTCCAGCTTTATTGCAACGGAGTACAATGGGTAACGTTTAAGTTCAACTTGAAGTTTTAGTTGCGGCACCGGGCTTCGGCCGCAATGCAAGGAGAGGCGTACCATGGCGATCTATGTGACATCTGATGCTCACGGGCACGTGCGTGCGCTTGACGAGGCCCTGTCTAAGATCTCTTTGACGTCCGACGACACGCTGTACGTGCTGGGCGACATGATCGATCGCGGGCCCGATCCGGTCGGCGTTATTAAGCTCGTGCGCTCGCTGCCCAACGCCCACGTGCTCAAGGGTAATCACGAGCAGATCATGCTCGATGCCATCATTGGCCAGGATCCGCTCGATGCCGAGACCTGGGATATCAACGGTGGCTGGACGACGCGTGAGCAGCTCAACGACATGGAATTTGAGGCATACGAGGAGCTCGTGCGATGGATGGCCGCGCTGCCGCTCTACGCGGTGGTCGAGACCGAGGAGCGCCCGTATCTGCTGGTACATGCTGGAATCGAGATGAAGGCGGCGCGCGCGTTTTTGCTTGAGCATGGTGTCGATTGTGCCGATGGCGTCGGAGCGGTGGGTGCCGATCGCGAGCTGCTGCAGCAGATGCTCGCGGTGCAGTCGTCCGATGACCTGCTGTGGATTCGTCACGGCTATTGGGATGTGCCGACTGGGCTGCTTTCTGCCGAGGGCAAGGGTCCGGTCGTGGTGAGCGGTCACACGCCAACGGTGTCGCTCGGGCGTTATTGCGAGGTCGGTGGTCTTGCGGGGCTCGATGAGGAGTCGGGCCGCGGGCAGATTGTGCGCCTGGGCGGCGAGGATGCCGCCGGTGTGCCCGATCGCATCGACATCGACTGCGCTGCCGCCACCGGCTCCGAGTTCGGTCGCGTGGGCATCCTGCGCCTGGACGACGGGGCGGAGTTCTACGCGAACATCAACCCGGGCGAATAATCGGTGCAAGGGGTAGCTAATTTGGGACGGGGCTTATTTGACTACTTTTGCCCTTCTGCCCGCTAATTGATTTCTCTGGGACGGGGATTAAATAATCATTTGGCTGCCCGCCGGCTAAGTGAGTAGACTTTTTTGGAAATGCCGAGCACCCAACATATTTGCCTCAATAAAACCGCAGGTCACAGACTTGTGCTCTGTTGGTGTGGTCGGGGATTCGGTAAAAGTCTACTCACTTAGTTTTGCGTGATGAATATTGTCCGCAACGAGACCCCAGCCGGGGTGATTCCATCGCAAATTCCGGTGACCGGGCAGCTAATTAGGCGCCGTATGGGTTGCGGTCGCGTTCTATGCGTTGGCGGATGTGGGCGTACTCGATAATCAGTAGCACCAGGAGTAGGGCCATGATGGCTAGGTAGCTCACCACAGCGCCCATCAGACCCAGCAGCTTAATCAAGATCACCGGCAGCACCACGCTTACGGCGAAGCAGATCAGGTAGATCTTGGTGACGTCTCCAGCGTGGCGTAGCACCGTGATGATGGCGTAGATAAAGTCAATGGCCGCGGTGACGCCGCCGGCGACGACCATCAGCAACGCCAGCGTACGGTAGCGCTCAAAGCTGAGGCCGTACATAAAGCTCATGAGGGGAATACCGGGACCTGCCATAAATGCGGCGCACACGCCGGTGATGGCCACGATCAGCGCCATAACGGCAACAATAATCAGGTCAAAGCGACGACGCTTGCGAGGATTAGCCCAAATGCTCGACAAGCGCAGGAGCTGCGGTTTGTAGACAAATCCGACGCTCAACAAAATAGCCTGCGCCGGAAAGAACAGGGCATTAAAGTACAGCTGATATTTGTATGCCAGCGTGCCTTCCATCACAAACTTGGGCATGCTCTCAATAAGGTTGAACAGGAACAGTGCACCAAAGAGCGGGGCGCACTGGACAAACAGGTGGCCGACCTCGCGCAGGCTCACGCGGCGCGATTTTTCGGTCTCGAGCAGGGCAAGCGGCGCGGTGACCAGCACGAGCGAGGCGATCGCGGCGATGCCCATGGCCATGGCCGCGATGGGCATGCTGCGCGTGAGGAACAGCGCCGCGCTAAAGACCGCGATGACGCCGACGGAGCGTAGCGTTTGGCTCATGCCGGCCAGGTAGAGCTTGTCGGCCTGCTGCAGGCGGCCTTCGTACACGTCGGCGACGCCGTCGATCACCTTGTAGAGGTAGACGCCCAGGCCGATCGTCGCCATCTGCGCGTCATAGCCGCGGGCGCTGCTGTACATGAGGCCGCAGCCTAGGGCGAGCGCTCCACAAAGCCAGCGGTTGAGCTGGTAGGAGGCAAAGGACGTCTTTTCGTCGATGTCTGAGACCTGGAAATTGCGCACGCCGTAGTTGCATGCGATCATGATGAGCGTGCCGGTGACGAAGGCGATGGAGAACTTACCGGCTTCCTCGGCGCCCACAAGCTGCGTGGACACAATGGTGAGCAGGGGAAACGCGAAGCCCCACACGGCGGTGCCCAGGGTATTCCAGAGATAGTCGCGACGGGTGGCGTGTTCCTCGTATTCGGCTTCCTGCGTGGAGAAGCCGCCGCCGTAGACAACGCCGAGCAGGCGGTTCCACCAGGCGTTGACCATGCGGTGGATGGGGTCGGGCTCGCGATCGCGTTCGCGCCGGCGACGGCGCGTGGCCTGGCTGCTGTTGGGGCCGCCGGCGTTGCGCTGGCTCAGCTCTTGGATGCGCGCGAGCTCTTCGGCCGTGTGGGAGGCGGGGAACAGGCCGTTCTCGATGCGTCCGCCCTGGGCCCTTGCGGTGCCGCTGCCCGCTACGGCGGGGTCGGCGACGCCATTGCGGCGGGCGATGGCGCGGCGAATGCTATCGAGGGGCGTGATGCTCAAAGCGGAGTCCTTTCTTTTGCTGCGCTTTAGTATAGACGCGACGGTGCTCGCTCGTGTTTTTGAACAGGTTGTTCGATAATTTCGGCGGCGCCATTCGGTAGTCGGCACTTAGGGACGTTCCTTATGTGCCGGCACTTTGGGAACGTCCCTAAGTGCCGGCATCCGGGGACATTCCTTGAATGTTGCCTGTTCAAGAGTGTCCCCAATGACTAGGCGTTTAAAAACGTCCCCAATGACTAGGCCGCTTGCCTGCGATTTTTGACCGTTGGGCGGGCTTGCCACCCTTGCCGCAAAAACGTTTTTGCATATCGGGTACAACGTGCTTTACGTGAGTAAAGTGCGCGCCGCGTCCATGTGTCGCGTTTTTAAAGGAGGCCCCATGCCTGGTGTTACCCCTGCAGAAGTTTTGTCCAACTTTGGTATTACGCTGGTCGAAGATCCCGCCGAGAATCAACCCCGTCTGCTGGTCGATCTACCCGCCGCGGAGCTCGTCGAGCACGCTATCCGCCGCGAAGAAGGCCGCATGGCATCCAACGGCGCGCTGGTGATTGAGACGGGGGAGCGCACCGGCCGTTCACCCAACGATCGCTTTATCGTTGACACCCCCGATGTTCACGACAAGATTGCCTGGGGCGCGGTCAACTGCCCGCTGTCCGTCGAGAGCTATGAGGCCATCAAGGCCGGCATCGTCGACTATCTCAACGAGCGCGACGTGTTCGTCACCCGCGGCATGGCAGGCGCCGACCGCAACCACACACGTCGACTGCTCGTTGCCTGCGAGCGTGCCAGCCAGGCACTCTTTATCAAGCAGATGCTCGCCCGACCGCTTGCCCGCGAAATCGCGCGCACCGGCGAGCCCGACTTCTGCGTGCTCGCAGCGCCCGGTTACCAGTGCGACCCCGCCATCAAGGGCCTCAACTCCAGCGCTGCGGTGGTCATCAACTTCCAGGAACGCGTGATTCTGGTCGCCGGCACCGGCTACTCCGGCGAGATTAAAAAGTCGATCTTTAGCGTCATGAACTATCTGCTGCCCGTCGAGGACGACGTGCTGCCCATGCACTGCTCGGCCAGCATGGATCCCGTCACGCACGAGACCGCCGTGTTCTTTGGCCTGTCCGGCACCGGCAAGACCACGCTTTCGGCCAATCCCACGCGCCTGCTGATC